>NZ_JBICYZ010000010.1:0-188769 GCF_043201465.1 Kitasatospora sp. NPDC048298 | reverse complement strand
TCAACATCCGCCGACTCGGCACCCACTACGACACCACCACCCGACCAGACCGCCACCCCACCCGCATCCACACACTCTGCACCCAACACGCCATCGCAGCAGCGGCCTGACCCAGATCAAATACTTCGCCAGCAGAGTCGCGGGGCCGACTTCCTGCGTAGGGCTTCAGGACGGCGGCCGGTGGCCCCGGATGGAGTCCGGGCGGCTGGGCATCCGCAGGACGGCGACCGCGCCGAGGCCGACGACGGCGATGGCGAAGGGCAGGAGGAGGGGAAGGGCGAGGTCGATCAGGAGTCGCACGGGGCCTCGGCCTTCTCGTACTCGTAGTGGCGGAGGACCGCCAGGAGGTTGAGCACGGTGCTGGCCGGCGCCGCACCGAAGCGGACCAGGACGCGGCCGTCGACCACCCGGTCCGTGGCGAGGGAGGGCCAGATGAGGCCGAACTTGCGGCCGCGCTCCCGGAGTTCGTCGAGCAGGGAGGCGACCTCCGGCTCGGTGTAGGTGCGCATGATCGGGTCGGCCGGCCCGGTCGGGCGGCGGTGATCGGCGGTCACGCGGCGGCGTCCAGCTCGAACCAGACGGACTTGCCGGTCTTGCGGTCCTCGGTGCCGAAGCGGTCGGTGAGGGAGCGGACGAGCCGCAGGCCCCGGCCGGAGACCGCGAGGAGGTCGGAACCGTCGCGACTGACCGGGCGGATGGGGCTCCCGTCGCTGACGGAGACCCGGAGGACGTGGTCGAGCAGCGCGATGACGACGAGCGGCGCCGCACTGCCGCCGTGGCGCCAGGCGTTGACGAACAGTTCGAGGAGCGCGGTCTCGGCATCGGCGACCAGGTCGGGCGTCCACCCGGCGCGCGAGGTCAGTTCGCGCAACTCTTCGCGCGCGGCCGACCAGTCAGGGGGGAGTCCAAGGGGAGACACGAAGAAACCTCCGTGGGGGGTGAAGTGGATCATCCGCCGCCAGTCAGGGGACGGCGAGATCGCAGATCGATGCCTACTCAGAGCAGTCGATCCGCTACGCTCAGCATGGGGCCTATGCGATTCCCAATGCAAGTCAGCTGGCGCGTCTCGCATATATACAAATCGAACCTGAATTCGGCAGTCTCGAACGCCAGTTACTGGTAGCGCTGACGCCCTTCACACAGGCAAACTTGTCAACTGACAGCTCAGGAGGGGACAACATGGCAGTCTCGACCGTCCGCCGGCGAAGGCTCGGCGGCGAACTGCGGAAGCTCCGTGAAGAACGGAAACTCACCGCCGAGGTAGCCGCGGAAGCCACCGGGATGAGCCAGCCCAAGCTCACTCGGATCGAGACCGCCCACACCGCAGCCAAGATCGAGGACGTCATCAAGCTCCTCGACTACTACGGATGCGACGACGAGGACTACCGGGCCAGCTTGCTCGCCATCACGAAGGACGGGAGCAAACGCGGCTGGTGGCTGAGCTATCGCGACGTCATCAACACCACGGCGAACGACCTGATCCTTCTGGAAGCCGACGCCACCACCTACCGGACGTACGAACCGGCCTTTATTCCCGGCCTCTTCCAGACCCCCGAATACGCGCGCATCATCATCGAGCGCCTGCGCAACCGGTCAGGTGGGACCGTCGAGGATCTGGTCCAGGTTCGAATGGCGCGTCAGTCCATCCTGACGCGCCCGAACCCCGTGCAGGTGTGGGCCGTCATCCATGAGGCGGCCCTCCGCTCGAACGCGAACCGCCCCGAGGTCATGGTCCCGCAGTTGGACAGGCTGTTGACTCTCAGCAGCCTGTCCAACATCAACATTCAGGTCATGCCGATCGGCGCGGCAGTTCACCCGGGAATGTACGGAGCGTTCACGCTCATGGGATTCCCACAGCGCAAGGACCTCGACGTCGTCCTGGTCGAAGGGATGATGAGCTGCTTGTGGGTCGAGGATCCAGCCGACGTGGAGCTCTGCAGGTCGAATTTCCAGGAAATCACAGCAGAAGCCATGTCCGTCGACTCCTCGCTCGCCTTCATCACCGCACAGAGAGACAGGATCAAGTGACCCAGCCGACCTTCAAGAAGTCCAGCTACAGCGGCGGAGACGAGAACTGCGTCGAGGTTGCCATCCCCAGCGGCCCGATCTCCTACATCCGCGACTCGAAAGACCCGAACGGCCCGGCCCTGGCCTTCGACCAGGCGGCCCACTCGGCATTCATCAGCGCCGTTGCCACCGGCGAGTTCGACTTCGGGCTCGTCTGAACACTCCCGCCAGAGAGACAGGATCAAGTGACCCAGCCGACCTTCAAGAAGTCCAGCTACAGCGCCGGCGACGACAACTGCGTCGAGGTTGCCATCCCCAGCGGCCCGATCTCCTACATCCACGACTCGAAAGACCCGAACGGCCCGGCCCTGGCCTTCGACCGGGCGGCCCACTCCTCCTTCATCGCCGCCGTCTCCGCCGGGGAGTTCGACTTCGGGCTCCTCTAACGGCTCCCAAGCGGTGCTTCGCCCGAGCTCGGGCGAGGCACCGCTTTCGCTTGCCGCATCGACACGCCCCAGGACGGGCGGCGGTCAGCCGGCGGTCAGTTGAAGAACGCCGTGCCGCCGCCGAAGCAGGTGCTCTCCCACGCCTTGACCGGGGCCTGGAACGCGCCGGTGCCGAACGGATCCGCAGTGAAGGTGTGAACCGCCTGGTGGGCGTTGCCCGGACAGGTGGCACCCGAGTTTCCGTAGTCGGTGAAGAGTGCGAGGTCGGCCTTGCCATCGCCGTTGTGGTCGCCGGCGGTCAGGAACTTCGTACCGGTGCCCCAGGCGGAGGCGTCCCACTGCGGCACCAGGCCGCCGAAGCCGCCCGACGGGTCGGCGATGAGGGTGAACAGGCTGACGTGGCCGGCACCGTAGTCGTACAGCAGCGCGAGGTCGCTGCGCCCGTCCCCGGTGAAGTCCCCGGCGGTGAAGGCCGTGGTGCCGCCGCCGAAGCAGGTGCTCTCCCAGACCTTCCGGGCCGGCTTTCCGGCCAGCCACTCCACGACGGCCACGTGGCTGATGCCGGGGCAGGTGGAGCCCACGGTGCCGAAGTCGTAGTAGGCGGCGAGGTCGGCCTTGCCGTCGCCGTCGAAGTCGCCGGAGGCGGTGAACTTCGGCCGGCCGGGCGCGCACGGGTCGTCCGAGCGGGTCGTCAGGCCGTCGAGCGCGCCGGTGTAGTCGGACTTGGCGGCCAGGCCGAGGACGCGGGTGTGCTCGGAGCCGCTCTGCGGGCAGCCTGCGGCCGGGTCGCTCGGCTCGTAGTCGTAGAGGAGGGAGAGGTCACTGATGCCGTCGCCGGTGTGGTCGTTGGGGGCGGTCGGCCTCGGCACGGTGTCGACGAAGTGGGTTCCGCTGTCGAGCAGACCGTTGGTGGCGGCGGTGACGTCGCCGGGCGACAGGGCGGCCGAGTCGTTGTAGTAGACCCAGGCGACCTCCTCGTCCCAACTGCGCGTGTGGCCTGGCGAGTTCAGGTCGATGAACCACGCATTGAAGTCGATGGTCATCGGCTCGCGTGGCGAGTACCGGGCCGGTGCGGTGTGGTGGACGGTGCCGTCCAGGTAGAAGGTGGCGGTGCCGTTCCAGACCGTGGTCTGGAGGGTGTGCCAGCCCTGGAGGGAGCGGCCGGTGTGGAGGTTGTCGCTGTCCGCGGAACCGTGGTACGCCGTGGTGTTGTACGAGGCGCCGGGGTTGGCCTGGTCCCAGCCGCCCCGGGGCAGGTACTCGTGGTCGAGCTCGCTGTACTGCGGGGTCTCGGCGTTCGGCAGGTGCTGGTGGAACGGTGATATGGCGTAGAAGCTCTGGACCGGGTGGTCGGTGCTGCCGTCGCCCGCGGTGGCCTGGTCGGCGAAGTGGACGCGGGCGGCGTAGGTGCCGGCGTAGAACTTGCTCTGCGCGGTGTTGATCTGGGCCTGGCGAGTGCCGCCGGACGTTCCGTCGGTGACGGCCCGCAGTCGCAGCACCTGTCCGCCCGGCACGGTGGGGTCGGACGGGAAGCTCACTCCGGCCGCGTCCCATGCCGCGGCCGGGCCGGGCCCGCCGGTACCGGTCCGCACGGTCCAGCCGTGCGCGGCGAGGTCGGGGTCGTCCGGGCCGGTGTAGTGGAAGTCGTCGAAGAGCACACCGTTCGGTGGGGCTGCGGCGGTGGCCGTGGCGGGGGCGGCGGCCGTGGCGGGGCCGGTGGCTGCGGCTGTGCCCACCGGTACGGCGGTGAGGCCGGTGGCCAGCAAGGTGGTGACGAGGCAGGCCAGGCCCAGTCTTCGGGCGGGGACGCGTGGCATCGGATCTCCAGGGGTGTACGGCGACGTGGTCGCACGCGGCCCCGAAGCAGCGTGAAGGGGCATCAGGTTCGCGTGCGACCCGCCGGATCCTAGTGCAGCGCCGCGTTGATCCTTCGGGGGTTGCCGGTCAGCCGGCGGGGTCGCCGCGGTAGAGGCCGACGCACTAGTGCTGGAAGAGTACTTCCGGATTGTTCGGCGAGGGGCCGTCCAGCAGCGGACTGTGGATCCCCTTCAGCGTCCGGTCGAAGAACGCCGTCACGTACTCACGCGTGATCACCACCCCGCGTTCCGGGGAGAGGGGCGCCGTCGGGAACCCGGCCTCCTCCAGAAGCAGGTCCAGGTCGCTGAAGCTGAAGTGGTCGGCGCCGGCGACCGTCAGCCACTTCTTGTAGCCGCCGAGGGCGGCCCAGGCCTGCTCCCAGTTGTCGCCACCGCCGGCCGAGTGGTCGGAGGGGGGCGCACCGAGCATGAGGAACGGCCGGTTGATCTGGCCGGGCATCGGGGCCGGGTGGAAGGAGCCGTCCATGTTCACTCCGGCCCGTACTCGCGGGTCGGCGGTCATCGTGGCGGCGGCCGCCGCTCCGCCGATGGAGTGTCCGGCCATGCCGATCTCGTGCTTGTCGATGACGTGTGCCAGGCGCCACGCGGTATTGCCATGCGTCAACCGGTCGATCACGAAGGACACGTCCAGAGCGCGGCTGGCGGCGAGGGAGTCGAAGTCGAGCCACGCCGGGCCATCGCAGATCGCGCACGGCGACGTCTGGCCGTTCGCCAGCGTCTCGCCGCTGTCCTCGTAGGTGTGGCCGACGAGCGCGACGACGTAGCCGTGACTGGCCAGGTCGGTCGCGAGCGAGGTGAGCGTCATGCGCGGGTTCTCGTACGCGGCTGAGAGGACCACCAGCGGATACTTGCCGCTCTGCGGCCGCGCGCCGCCGAAGGCGTGAGTGGTGACGCCGGCAAGGTTCTGCGGGGTGACACCGGAGCTCGCCGGCAGCTTCCGGCGCTGGAGGACTCCGGCTGCCTCGCCGAGGGTCATGTAAGGGGCCGGAGTCCCGGTCCCGGGGACGGCCGGGTAGACCATCGTGACGGTCAGTTGGCGTGGGCCGGATGACGGCACCCACGGGTCGGGACGGTTCGTGTCGGTGAGGTGGATGACGTCCTCGCCGGCGGCGTAGGGGCCGGTCGGCGCGGGGAGCGTGCCCTGGAAGGACCGCGTGGGCGCGGCGGCAGCTGTGGCGGCGGTCGCGTGCACGGTGGCCGGCGGGGTCGTGGCGGCGAGTCCGGTGCCGGTCGCGGCCACTGATGCGGCGAGAGCCAGGATTGCGACAGCGCCGATACGGCGCTTGCGGTTCGAGGTGGTGTTCACGGGCACGATCCTGCCCGGCCCCGCCCTGACACTCGATCATGCGGGCTTCCGTCTTGAGGGTGGTACTGGCTACACCCTGACCGTCTCCACCGGGGAGTTCGACTTCGGGCTCCGCTGAGCGTTCTCCACCCGGTGCCTCGCCCGAGCTCGGGCGAGGCACCGTCTCCTTTCTCCTAGATCAGACCTCGGCGCATCGCATAGCCCACGGCGTGGGCCCGGTTGCGCAAGCCGAGCCGCGTGATGATCTCGTGCAGCACGTTCTTCACCGTGCGCTCGGAGTACGACGTCTTCGTCGCGATCTCACTGGTGTCGAAGCCCTCGGCCACCAGCTTCAGCATCTCGGCCTCCCGCGCCGTCAGCGTGGACAGGGTCAGCCCCCGCCCATCGAGCATGGTGCGCTGGAGCATGCCGATCCGGTCGAGCAGCTCGCCCAGCAGATCCCCTGGCATCACGCCCTCTCCGTTCGCCAGCGCCGTGATCAGGTGCACCAACCGGTCCTGGTCGGCCTCGGACCGGCGCAGCACGGCCGCGACCCCGTTCTCCACTATCGTCTGCAGCCCGCCGGCCTCGAACTGCCCCACCACCAGGCCTATCCGGCCCGACGTCGCGAGCCGCAGCCGGCGCAGGTGTTCGGTGACCGTCTCGCTCAGCGCGTCGACCACCAGCAGGGAGACCTCGGCCCGCCCGGCCTCGCCCTCGCTCAGCAGCTCCACCTCGGGCCGCTGGCGCAGCTGTTGGACCACGCCGGTCTGCAGGATGAGGTCCTCCGCGAACACCGCCACCCGCACTCCCCTCCTGCCGCGCGACTGCTCGGGGACGCGCGGGGCGGCGGCGATGCCGGAGCGCGACGCGACTCCGGTCCGGCGCGCGGTGACGGCTTCCTCACGGGTTGTATCGGTCGACGTCATCGACTACTCCATTTCTCTGTTCCTGCGAGGGTGACGGCCGGCCGCCGCGAGGCAGGTCCGGCCGGGGGTATCTGGGGGCGGCGGGCCGCATGGCGCCGGGCCGTTCCCGCGACGGCACCGGGCGGGGTCTCCGGTCGGTCCTGACGGGCAAGGGGTGTGGCCCACAGCTTGCCCGTACGGCCCTCTTCTTCGGCGGCGAACCGCCCTACCGTCACGCTATGACCACATCCGCCGAACTCGGCCTGCCAGCAATCACGGTGGCCCCCGGTGGCGTGGCCACCACGACCCTGACGGTACGCAACGATCTCGACATCGTTGAGGCCTACACCTTCGAGGCGGTCGGGGACTGCGCCGCGTGGACGACGGTCGAGCCGGCCCGGATCTCGCTCTTCCCCGGGACCTCCGAGACGGTGACGGTCCGACTGGCTCCGCCGCGCTCCCCCTCGACCCGGGCCGGCGAGTTCCCGCTCGGCATCCGCGTGTTGCCGGTGGAGCGCCCCGACCTGGTGGCGGTGCCGGAGGCCACCGTCACCGTGACGCCGTTCCACGAGCTGCGGGCCGCGCTCGCCCCGCGCCGTCGCCGCGGCTGGCTGCGCGGACGCTACCGGGCCTCGGTGCGCAACCTCGGGAACGCGCCGACCGCCGTGACGTTCACTCCCGGACAGGCCGGCGAGGACCTGCGGTTCGCCGTCGCGCCGGAGAAGCTGCGGCTGGAGCCCGGCGAGTCCGGGGAGGTGCGGGTTCAGGCGCGCACCCGCAAGCTGATCTGGTTCGGCAAGCAGGCGACCTGGCCGTTCGAGGTCACGGTGGGCCCGGAGGAGGGGGCGGAGGGCAAGGACGCCAAGGCCGGCAAGGACGCCAGGCCGGAGGCCGAGGCGGCGGTCGTTCAGAAGCCGGTCCTCGAGGGCGAGTTCGTCCAGCTGCCGATCTTCCCCCGGTGGCTGCTGGCGCTCCTGGCGTTGCTGATCGCGCTGCTGCTGGCCTGGTTCGCGCTGGTCCGCCCGGCGGTGCGCAGCTCCGCCAAGCAGGCCGCCGAGCAGGCCGTCGCCCAGCAGAGCGCCACCCCGGCCCAGCCCGCCGGTGCCCCGGCCGGCGACAACCCCTCGGCGCCGTCCGCCGGGAACACGCCCGGCGGCCAGGCCAAGCCGGGCGCCGGGAAGCCGAGCACCGGCCCCGGCGGCCAGGGCGGCCCCGGCCCGGGCGGCCTGGCGGTGCCGGGCACCGGGCAGCAGAGTTCCGCCACCATCGACGTGCAGACCGAGAACGGCGCGTCCACGACGGGCAGTTACCAGGTGCCGCACGGCAAGGTGTTCGACATCACGGACCTCGTGGTCGCCAACTTCCAGGGCGACCAGGGTGTGGTGACCATCACCGCCGGCAACAAGACGATCACCACCATCGCCTTGGAGACCTTCCGCAACCAGGACTACCACTGGGTGACTCCCATCCAGGTCCCCGAGGACCAGGCCGTGACGGCGAACGTGACCTGCGAGGTGCCGGGTACCCCGGCCTCGGGCAAGCAGGCGCCCACGTGCCACGAACTCCTCAACATCAGCGGGACGTTGAGCGACATCCGGCAGGGGAACTGAACCGACGCGCGCAGGATGATGCCCTTCCCCTCCCCGGGCGGGAAGGGCGCACCGGTTGCCCCGTTGATACCGACGGGCCCGTTCCGACCCGTTCGCCCCCGACGTCCCCGACGTCCTTCTTCTCCGACTTCGCCTCTCACGTCTCGTGACCATGTCAATACATGATGGACACTGTTGCAGAGTGCACCCGTACGAACAAAACCGACCCGCCCGCGCCATGCCACGGTCTGTCCTCCGAGGGCAATCCGCCTGGTCCGCGAGGGCAAACCGACTGGCCCCCGTGAACCATCGGGCCTGCTCGCACCGTTGATGATCCGTCCGAAAACGCGCGAAACAGCCGAACGCCGTCCCCGCCCTTCACGGGCGGGGACGGCGTTCGGCTGTTTCCTTGGACCGCGTTCGGTCGGCGGGCGACCGATCAGAACCAGTGCAGGCAGTGCGGCTCGCGCTCGGCACGGAACAGGGCGTCGGCGCGGGCGGCCGCGTCGGGGTGGTGGGCGCGGACGTGCCCGGCCCGGACGAGCCGGCTCGGGGCGGTGCCGCCGAGGTAGACCGCGCCCAGGTCGCGGACGTCCAGGGACAGATCGGGCTCCCGGTCCGTCGGCACGCACTCGGCCTTGCCGTCCCGGACGGTCAGCAGGTACCGGTGCTGCTCGCCGAGGAACGGGTCGTCCACGTCCAGGACCAGCTCGCCGTCCGTGAACCAGCCGCGCGAGGTCAGCGCCCGCGGCACGTCCAGGATCCGCACCCAGAGCCAGTCGGTGTGGCCGTTGAACTGGCCGGCGTTGAAGTCGGCGAACTGCCAGCGCAGCGGGTGGTCGGGCGCGCAGTGCCGGAACACGACCTCGCCGACCAGGTCGTGGCCGAGCACGTACCGGGCCAGGTCCGTGTAGCCGGCGTCGTCCAGGGCGACGGTCTCGTCCACCGTCAGGGTGTCGCCGTCCTTCCAGTAGACGGCGTACCCGTCCGGGGTGCCGTCGGCGTCCCGGTGGACGGCGACGTAGCGCGGCGTCGGGGCGATCGGAACCTGTCCGGCGCCCAGCTCCCACCAGCGGCGCGGGCGGGACAGCGCGCCGGGCCTGGTGCGGCGGTAGCGGTCGTAGACCTCCTCGATGACCGCCCCGCACTCGGCCCGCCGCAGCAGTTCGACCGAGCCGCCCGCCGGGGCCTCGGCCGCCCGCCGCGTCCGGGACGGGTCGAAGGCGGCCTGGCGGCGCTGCACCGTCAGCCGCTGGGTGTACGTCGCCGGGCCGTAGCCGAACCGGCCGTAGATGCCGGCCTCGGCGGCCAGCAGCACCGAGAGGAACTCGCCCCGGGCCCGCAGGTCGGCGAGCTGACGCCGCATCATCGCGGTGAGCAGGCCCTGGCGCCGGTGGCTGGGCAGGACGCCGACCGACGTCACCCCGGCGACCGGGACGACGGCCTGCCCGGGCAGGGTGAGCTCGAAGGTGAGCGCACCGGCGGTGCCGACGGGCCGGCCGTCCGCCGTCACGGCGAGCAGGTTGCGGTCCATCTCGGTCGCCGCCCACCAGACCCCGCCGCCGTCCGCGTTCGGAGCGTCCGGGAAGCGGCCCAGCGCGGCGTGGAAGGTGTCGACGAACGCGCCGAGGTCCTGGTCGGTCGTGGAACGGATCTCCATGTGGTGCTGCTGCCTCCCCGATTCGCCGGCGCCACCTCGTGCGGCGCCCCCCGAAGTCCAGCGTCACGACACGGACCGGTCAACCGAATTACCCGCCGGGAAGGGCCCCGCGCCGTCGCTGCCGGCCACCGAGCACGAGCCGCCGGACCCGAGCGCAAGCGCTACGTTGGGAGGAGCGCCGGTCCGGAACGGGGTGGCTGATGCACTCGATCACCGACTGGCTGAGCGGCCTGTCCGGTCCGGTCGGGTACGCGGTCGTCGCGGGCCTCGTCCTGGTCGAGGACGCCCTGTTCTTCAGCTTCCTCGTCCCTGGCGAGACCGCGGCCGTCCTGGGCGGGTTCCTCGCCCACCAGGGCAGGGTCTCGCTCGGCTGGCTCGTCCTGTTCGTGGTCTGCGCGGCGATCCTCGGCGACACCGCCGGCTACGAGATCGGGCGCCACATCGGCCCGCGGCTCCTCGACACCCGCTCGATGCGACGCCACGCGGACCGGGTCGAGCGGGCCCGGGACCTGATCCGCCGGCGCGGGCCGGCCGCCGTGTTCTTCGGGCGCTTCGTCGCCTTCTTCCGCGCGATGGTGCCCACCCTGGCCGGCATGTCGCGCATGCCCTACCGCCGGTTCCTGCTGTTCAACGCCCTCGGCGGCCTCCTGTGGGGCGTCGGGTTCACCCTCCTCGGCTACTTCTCGGGGGCCGCCTACACCCGGGTCGAGAGCACCGTCGGGCAGGTCCTCGCGCTCGCGATCGCCGGCGGCGTCGTCATCGCCCTCCTCGTCTGGTACCTGCGGCGGCGGAGGACCGCGAACCGGGGCGACCGGGGCGGTCAGCCCTGACACCGGGCGCCCCGCGGCCCGCCCGTCGGAGGGTCGGGCGCACCGTTTCCGGGCGGCGCGGCTCCCGGGACGGGGTTACGGTCGGAGGGTTGACGGCCGCACCGACGCCGTCCGCCCGGTTCACCACCGGGCATCCCGGGCAGCTGCCCGGTATCCCATCCGCTGAGGCCCAGGACCCGGAGAGGGGAAACCAGCCATGACCACACGCGACGAGCACGGAACGCGGCCGGACGAGCCGACGCAGGAGCGGTCCGCCGAGGAACGCGCGATCACGTCCCCGACCCCGGCCGATGTCCGGGCGAAGGCCGAGGGCAGGGCCGGAGCCCGGGAGCGCTCCGCCAAGGAGCGTTCCGTCAGCGTGCCCACCCCGGCCGACGTCCGGCGGAAGGCGAAGCCGGACAAGGACGAGGGCCCGGAGCCGCCCGCGGCGGACACGGTGGCGCCGTAGCGGGGCCGTGGGGCGCCGTAGCGGGACCGTGGCCCGGTAGGGGCTCCGTACGGTCACGCGCGGACGGCGGGAATGCACCGGGGACGGGCGGGTAACCGAGCGCTGCCACCACCGACCGTCCACCGGCCGCCAGGGCCGGAGCGCGAGCCGGTGCCACCGCCAGAACGGGAGCCCGTCACATGACCGTCGCCACCTCCTGGTCCATCGCCGTCACCCTGCCCGAAGGCCCGTGCCCAGAGCTGGCCGTCGAGGCGCAGCTGCGGTTCGACACCGCGTCGCCGTACGCGGTGTGCCTGGCGTTCCCGCCGCTCGGCGACGACGACCGGGCCGAGTGGACCTTCGCCCGGGAGCTGCTGGACGGGGGCCTGCACGGCCCCGTCGGCTCCGGGGACGTGACCGTCGCACCCGGGCCGGCGGGCCGGCTGCTGATCACCCTGCGGTCCCTGGGCGCGCGGGCGGTGGTCAGCGTCTCCGCGGGCGTCGTGACGGCGTTCCTCCTCGACTCCTTCCGCCTGGTGCCGGCCGGTGCCGAGGCCGAGCACCTGGACGTCGACGCCGCTCTCGCCCGGCTGCTCTCCTGAGCCCCGGCCCGCCCCTCAACCGCCCGCCGTCACCAGCGGGCGTGCACCTGGGGCCGGATCCGCCGGTCGTACAGCTCGCGCACCGAGGCCAGGGTGGCCGGCGGCAGCGCCGGCAGCTCGGCGGCGGCCGCGTTGGCCCGGGCCTGGGTGACGTTGCGGGCGCCGGGGATCACCGTCGTCACGCCCGGCTGCTGGGTGACCCACCGCAGCGCCGTCTGCGCCGCGCTCGCCCCCTCGGGTGCGAGCGCGGCGAACTCCGCCGCCGCCTCGACGCCCGTCGCGAAGTCCACCCCGGAGAAGGTCTCCCCCTGGTCGAAGGACTCGCCGTGGCGGTTGTAGGTGCGGTGGTCGTCCGGGCCGAAGACGGTGTGCGCGTCGTAGCGGCCCGACAGCAGGCCCGAGGCCAGTGGCACCCGGGCGAGGATCCCCACCCCGGCGGCCTCGGCGGCGGGCAGCACCTGCTCCAGCGGCTTGAGCCGGAACGCGTTCAGGATGATCTGGACGCTCGCGACGTTCGGGCGGGCGATCGCGGTCAGCGCCTCGGCGCAGGTCTCCACGCTCACCCCGTAGGCGGCGATCCGGCCCTCCGCCACCAGGGTGTCCAGGGCGTCGAACACCTCGTCCGAGGAGAACACGGGCGTCGGCGGGCAGTGCAGCTGCACCAGGTCGAGCCGCTCCACGCCCAGGTTGTCCCGTGAACGGTCGGCCCAGGCACGGAAGTTGGCGAGGTTGTAGTGCTCGGGCCGCTGCTCGACCCGGCGGCCGAACTTGGTGGCGACGAGCACCCCGGCGTCCGGGCGGTCCTTCAGGAAGCGGCCGATCAGCCGCTCGCTGCGGCCGTCGCCGTAGACGTCGGCGGTGTCGAAGAGGGTGACGCCGGCTTCCACCGAGGCCTCCAGGACGGCCAGGGCGTCCTCCTCCCGGACGTCCCCCCAGTCCGCGCCGAGCTGCCAGGTGCCGAGGCCGACGATCGAGACGGGGCGGCCGGTGCGGCCGAGTACGCGCTGTTCCATGGGGCGAGCCTCTCATGCGGCGCCGCGCCGCAGCACGCCGCCTCCGGCACCCGTCCGGGGGCCCGCCGGGCGGGACCCGCTGGGCCGTTCGGTCCAATCCTCGCGGCAGGCGGCCGCGCGCATCCGGTAGGACTGTCCGCACCCCGACGGCACCCCCTGCGAGGCCCCACCCGTGACCGTATCGATCGCCCTGTTCACCCAGGACCTCCGGCTGCACGACAACCCCGTGCTGCACGCCGCCCGGTCCACGGCCGACCGGGTCGTCCCGCTGTTCGTCCTGGACCCGGCCGTCGAGGCCGCCGGGTTCGCCGTGCCCAACCGGCAGGCGTTCCTGGCCGACTGCCTCGCCGACCTGGACGCCTCGCTGCGCCGGATCGGCTCCCGGCTGGTCGTGCGGCGCGGCGAGCCCGCCGAACAGGCCGCCCGGGTCGCCGCCGAGGCGGACGCCGAAGCGGGCGCCGCCAGCGTGCACGTCGCCGCGGGCGTCAGCGCCTTCGCGCAGCGGCGGGAGGCCCGGCTGCGCGCGGTGTTCGGCGACCGCCTGCACGTCCACGACGCCTCGGTGACGGTCGTCCCGGCGGGCCGGATCACCCCGGCCGGCCGGGACCACTACGCCGTCTTCACCCCGTACCACCGGGCCTGGCAGCAGGCGCCGCGCCGTACGGTGCTGGCCGCGCCCCGGGCGATCGACACCCCTGACGGCATCGGCAGCGAGAACCTGCTGCTGACCGGGCCGCTCTCGCCCGCCCTGCCGCCCGGGGGCGAGAGCGCGGCCAGGGAGCGGTGGCGGCGCTGGGACGTCGACGCGTACGCGCGGGTGCACGACGACCTCGCCGCCGACGCCACCTCCCGGCTCTCCCCGTACCTGCACTTCGGCTGCCTGTCCCCCACCGAACTCGTCGAGCGCGCCCTGCGACGGGACGGCGAGGGCGCGCGGGCCTTCGTCCGGCAGCTCGCCTGGCGCGACTTCCACCACCAGGTGCTCGCCGCCCGCCCGGACGCCGCGCACCGCGACTACCGGACCAGGAACGACCGCTGGCACCGCGACGAGCGCGAGGCCGAGGCCTGGCGGCAGGGCCGCACCGGCTACCCGATCGTCGACGCCGGGATGCGCCAGCTCGCCGCGGAGGGCTGGATGCACAACCGGGCCCGCCTGCTGACGGCCGGTTTCCTCGCCAAGTGCCTCTACCTGGACTGGCGGATCGGCGCCGCCCACTTCCTGTCCCTGCTGGTCGACGGGGACGTGGCCGACAACCAGCTGAACTGGCAGTGGGTCGCGGGCACCGGCACCGACACCCGCCCCAACCGGGTGCTCAACCCGCTGCGCCAGGCCGACCGGTACGACCCGGACGGGGCGTACGTGCGCCGCTGGGTGCCCGAACTCGCCCACCTGTCCGGGCCCACCGTCCACCGCCCCTGGCTGCTCGACCCCGCTCCCGACTACCCGCCGCCGCTCATCGCGCCGGACGCCCTCACGGAGCGGTTCCGCCGGGCCCGGGGCCTGGACTGAACCGGCCGGACGCCACCCGACGGCCCGGCGCGTGGCCAAGGCGGGTACGGGGCGCCCGTTTCCGGGACCGGGCCGTGAGCGCCCCGCGCCGAGGAGCGCGCTGGTGGCGTGCCCCGGCGCGGGGTGGCTCAGCCTCCGTCGGTGGCGCGGTGGCCGCAGCGGAAGAGCGGGTCACGGGTGTCGAATGGGACGTCCTCGCGGGCGGCCTCGACGGCGGCGTCGGAGGCGGGCAGGTCGAACGGGAGGGTCGCGGTCATCGGGGCGCGGCCGAGCGCGGCGTCCAGGACGACCTCGTCCGCGGCGCCGAAATCCCCGATCAGCAGGGCCGCGTGCGGGGCGAGCGGGGTGAGCACGGCGGGCCGCTCCAGCTGGGCGGCGAAGACCGTGGGGACGGTGGCGGCCAGCGCGGTGAGCCGCTCGACCTCGGCCGGCTCGAACTCCAGCGAGCCGCTGTGGAAGTGCTGCTCCAGCATGCCCTCGCGCCGCTCGTACGGGGTGGCGAGACGGACGACGGCCAGATCGGCCTGCTCCGGGTGCTCGACGAGGGTGCCGTAGCGGCCGGCGACGGCCGGGTCGACGCCCTCGACGTACAGCCGCTCGGCGGGGCGCGGCGCGCCGGCCAGGTGGACCACGGAGCGGCGCTGGACCTCACGGCCGAGCGCCCGGCCCTCCGGGGCGCCGACCAGTTCGGCGGCGGCGTCCGGGTCCACGTACGGGTCGTCGAAGAGGCCGAGGCGGAACTTGTCGCGCAGGATGCGGCGGACCGACTCGTCGAGCCGGGCCTCGGTGACGGCGCCGGAGCGGACGGCGGCCAGGATCAGCTCCGGGTCCGTCTCGCCGCCGAGCTGGTCGGCGCCGGCGTCCAGGGTGAGCACGACCTGCTCGGCGACGGACAGCTCCTCGACGCCCCAGTGCCGCGGGGGCAGGGTGACCACGCCGGGAACGTCCATGCCGGTGATGGCGTTGAAGTCGGTGCAGACCACGCCGTCGAAGCCGTAACGCCCGCGCAGCAGGCCGGTGATGACGTCCCGGTTGAAGTTGGCGCCGACCTCGGTGAGGCCGCTGCCGGAGGGGATCGCGTAGGCGGGCATGATCTGCGCGGTGCCGGCCGCGAAGGCCGCCTCGAAGGGCCGCAGGTGGGTCTCGAACTCGCCGCCGGGGTAGACGAGTCGGCGCCCGGCCGCGAAGTGCGAGTCCTCGCCGCCGGCCTGCGGGCCGCCGCCGGGGAAGTGCTTGGTCATGCAGGCGACGCTGTCCGGGCCGATCCGCTCGCCCTGGAGGCCCTCGACGTAGGCGGTGATCATGCGCGAGGCGCGCTCCGGGTCCTCCCCGAAGGTGCCGCTGATCCGGGCCCAGCGGGGCTCGGTGGCGAGGTCGGCCATCGGGTGGATGGCGACCCGGATGCCGACGGCGCACAGCTCGCGGCGGATCAGGTCGGCGTAGCGGCGCACCAGTTCGGTGTCGTCGGTGGCGGCGAGACCGATCGGCTCGGGGCCGGTGCTGAAGCCGCCGCCGGTGTGGGCGGTGGCCGGGTTGGCGGTGAAGCCGTGCCGGGGGTCGGAGGAGAGGGTGACCGGGATGCCCAGCCGGGCGGCCGCGGCGAGGTCCTGGACGTGGTTGTTCCACTCGGCCATCGCCCGCGGGTCGGGGACGGCCATCATGGCGAAGTGGGTGAGGCCGTGCTCGGCGATCAGGTGGGCGTTGGAGGGGAACGGCGGGTGCTCCCCGGGGAGCATCCGGCCGTGCAGCATCAGGGCGGCCTTCTCCGCCACGGTCATGCGGCCGAGGAGGTCCTCGACCCGGTCCTCGACGGGCAGCCGCGGGTCCTCGTAGGGCTCCATGGTGCCGTTGTGGTTGAGGTCACGGAACGGGGTGCCGTCGGTGTGGCGCAGCAGGGTCAGCATGCCGTCACCCCGGCGGTGTCCGAGGCGGCGGTACCGGCGGTGGTACGGGCGGCGGCGGCCTTGGCGCGGAACGCGTCCAGGGTCTCGGTGGTGACCCCGCAGGCCGTCAGGAGGCGGGCGGCGCCGCCGTGCCGGGTGCGAACCAGGTCGAGGAAGCTGCTCATCGCCCCGGCGGGGGCCTCCAGCAGCGGGGCGGGGACGGTCAGCCGGCCGGCCTCGACCTCGTTGAGGGCGGCGCGGTTGCGGTCGGCGAGGCCCGCCCAGATCTGCCGGAGCGCCTCGTTGGTGCGGGCGTAGTCGGCGACGATCTCCTCGGCGGGCACCCCGAGCAGCTCCAGCAGCAGCGCGGTGAGCAGCCCGGTGCGGTCCTTGCCGGCGGCGCAGTGCACCAGCGCGCCGCCCGGGCGGGCGGCGGCCTCGACGGCGGTGGCGAGGGAGCGCGGCGCGGACTCGGCCATCAGCAGGTAGAAGGCGCCGAGGTCCTCGGCGGTGGTCATGGCCCGCATGGCCCGTTCCAGCTCGTCGTTGGTGGGGTCGATCCGGGCGGCGACGACGGCGATGCCGGCGGCCTCGGCGGCGGCCCAGTCCTCGGGGCTGCTCTCGGCCTCGCCCCGGAGGTCGACGATGGTGGTGATGCCGTGCTCGCGCAGCTGGGCGACGGTGTCCGCGTCGGCGGCGGGGAAGGGCTGGGCGGAGCGGAACAGGGCTCCGGGGCGGATCCACCGGCTCGCGGGGTCGGTGAGCGCGGCGGGGTCGCGGAAGTTGACCAGGGACATGCGGGGCCTTTCAGGAGGTGCGAAGGGTGGCGCGGGGGGTCTGTGAGGGGGGCTGCGATGCTGCGCGGGGGGGGTGGCGCAGGGCGTGCGGTGCCGTCCGGGCGGCCGGCGGCATCGCCCGGTGAACGGTGAACGGAGGTCGGGGGTCTGGGGCCTGGGATCTGGGATCTGGGATCTGGGGCCGGGTCAGCCCGCGACGGCGAGCACGTCCCGGTAGGCCCTGACCCAGTCGGCCAGCGTGCCGCTCTCCTGGCCGACCAGGATGTGCCGCCGCACCATGCCGCCGAACATCGCGCCGAGCGCGGTGGGGCGCAGGTCGGTGTCCCGGTCGACGCCGAGCCGCTCGGCGGCGATGGTGACGGTGCGTTCGATGAACGCGTCGATGACGACCAGGGCGTAGTTGTGGACGGAGTGGACGTCGAGCAGGCCCCGGCGCAGGCTGCGGCGCCGGGCGGTGTGCTCGACGGGCTCCTCCAGCCGTCCGCCGGTGGTGGTCACCGCGTGGTCGAGCGCGGCCCAGAGCGGGAGTTCGGCGGGGGCGACGGCAAAGGCGTCGAGCAGGGTCTGGCCGAAGTCCCAGCCGAACAGCAGGGCCTCCTTGGCCGGGTAGTAGCGGAAGAACGTGCGGTGGGCGACGTCGGCGCGGCGGCAGATCTGGTCCACGGTGGTGCGCTCGTAGCCCTGTTCCTCGAAGAGGTCGAGTGCCGCGGTGCGGATGCTGTCGCGGGTGCGCGCCTTCTTGCGGTCGCGCATGCCCGGCTCCGCCACGGTGTCCGTCCCCTGCATCGTTCTTCCGTCCCCGTTCGGTGAGTTGGGTGTGGGTGGGCCGCCGAGGAGGGCGGCTGTCAGTACCGAATCACGTCCGACCGGGTGCGCTCAAGGCGGGCTCCGACTCTTCCGGGTTTCGTCATCGGAAGTTTGCACGACTGCCTTTTGGCAGTACTGCCACTTCCGGAATGGTGACGGTCGTCGGCGGCCGCACTCCCCCGGGCCGCCCCCACACCCCGCCCCGCCCACTCCCCCGAACCGAGGAACCATGAAGCGGCACACCCACCTCCTGGCAGCCGCGGCCTGCGCGGCCGCGCTCACCCTCACCGCCTGCTCCGCCTCCGACGACGCGCTGTCCGGCACCGGCGGCGGGAGCACCGGCTCGGCGAGCGACGGGCCGGCCGTGGACGGCGGCACGCTCAAGATCGGCCTGGACCGGCCGTTCGCCAAGCTGGACCCCGCCGACGGCACCCTGACCTCGATGCCGATGATGGTCCTCGCCAACGCCCTCTTCGACCCGCTGATGGTCAACGGCGACAACGGCACCGTCCAGCCCTACCTCGCCAAGTCCTTCACCCCCGACGCGAACGCCACGGTCTGGACCCTCGAACTGCGCGAGGGCGTGAGGTTCGCCGACGGCAAGCCGCTGGACGCCCAGGCCGTCGCCGACCACGTCGCCCGGCTCGCCAAGCCGGAGAGCAAGTGCTCCTGCGCCCTCGACGCGGCCACCATCGCCGCCACCGCCGTCACCGGCCCGACCACCGTCGCCTTCACCCTCAAGGCGCCCGACTCAAGCTTCCCCAACCTGTTCACCCGCGCCCTCGGCTACGTCGCCGAGGCGCCGGCCGGCGACTCCCCCGCCGTCGGCTCCGGCCCGTACACCGTGGAGAGCGTGCAGCCCGGAGTCTCCGTCACCCTCACCCGCAACCCCGCGTACTGGGGGGCGAAGGGCCACGCCGACAAGCTCGTCTACCGGGTGCTGCCCGACACCGACAGCCGCTACCAGTCGCTGCGCTCCGGCGACACCGACCTGATCTGGACCGAGACGCCCAGCCAGCTCAAGCAGGCCGCCGCCGACGGGCTGCGCACCGCCACCGGTCCCGGCTCCACCAGCACCGTCGTCTTCAACACCAGGTCCGCGCCGTTCGACGACGCCCGGGTCCGCCGGGCCGTGCAGTTCGCGATCGACCGCGAGGCCCTGGAGAAGGTCGTCTTCCTCGGCCAGGGCGCCGTCTCCGACGGCCCGATCGGCTCCCGCTCCCCGTACCGCACGGCCGCCGCGTACCCGGCCCACGACCCGGCGAAGGCCCGCGCCCTGCTCGCCGAGGCCGGCCACCCCGACCTCGCCTTCGACTACCTCGTCGACAGCCGCCCCGAGGCCCAGCAGCGCGCCACCGTGCTCCAGCAGATGCTCGGCGAGGCCGGGATCAGGATGACCGTCAAACCGCTCGACCAGGCGAGCCTGGGCACCGCGATGCTCCAGCGCAAGTTCCAGGTGATGGACTTCGTCACCAGCATGTTCGGCGACACCGACACCGCGCTCGGCAGCCTCTACCTGGCGAACTCGCCGTACAACTTCGCGGGTTGGTCCGACCCCGAGACCGAGCAGGCGATCGCCGGGGGCCGCGCCTCCACCGACCCCGGCCAGCGCACCGCCGCCTACCGCCAGGCCGCCCAGCGGGTCGTCGACGAGGCCCCGATGGCCTTCCTCACCGAGAACATCGTCGGTTACCTCGGCGCCGCCAGGGTCGGCGGACTGCCCGACCTGTCCAAGCGCACCGTCCTCGGCGTCTCCCCCGCCACCCTGTGGGTGAAGCGATGACCCCCGGCACCCGGACCGCCCTGCGGTACGGCGGACGGCTCGGCCGCGCCGCGGCCGTGCTGCTGCTCGTCACCGTCGCCGCGCTCGCCCTGCCCCACCTGATGCCCGGCTCGCCCGCCGTCGCCGCCCTCGGCCCCACCGCCACCCCCGAGCAGATCTCCGTCTACGAGGCCGGACTCGGCCTGGACCGCAACGTGCTCGCCGCCACCTGGCAGTGGATCGGCGACGCCCTGCACGGCGACCTCGGCCACTCGCTGTCCACCGGAGCGGCCGTCACCACCGAACTCGCCGACCGCATCCCCGTCACCCTCGAACTCTTCCTCGCCGCCCAACTGGTGGCGCTCTGCCTGGCCGTGCCCGTCGCCCTGCTCTCCGCCTGGCGGCCCGGCGGCACCTTCGACCGGATCGCCACCGCCGGCACCTTCGGCTGGCTCGCCGTCCCCGGCTTCGCCCTCGGCCTGCTGCTCATCTGGATCGCCGCCGTCCAACTGCGCGTGCTGCCCGCCACCGGCTGGACCCCGTTCACCGAGGACCCGGCGGAGAACCTCCGCCACCTCGTCCTGCCCGCCCTCACCCTCGGCCTCACCGAGGCCGCCGTGTTCACCCGCACCCTGCGCGGACAGCTGATCGACACCCTCGACCAGCCGTACATCGCCGCCGCCCGCAGCCGCGGCATGGGCACCACCCGGCTGCTGCTGCGCCGCGCCCTGCGGCCGTCCAGCCTGCCGCTGGTGACGCTGGTCGGAATCGGCATCGGGACCTCGCTGGGCGGCTCGGTGCTGGTCGAGTCGCTGTTCGCCGTCCCCGGCGTCGGCAGCCTGGCCGCCGGGGCCATCGCCGGCCGGGACTTCCCGGTCGTCCAGGCCGTGGTGGTGGTCAGCGCCCTCGGCGTGGTCGCGGCCACCCTCGCGGTCGACCTGCTGTACCGCACGATCGACCCGAGGATCGCCCATGAGCACCGCTGAGACCGTGACCGCCGCACCCGCCGAGTCCGCCGAGCCCGCGGCCGCCGCCACCCGCGCCGCCCGGCGCCGGCCGCCCGCCGGCGTGCTCGCCGCCGCGGCCTGGCTGGCCGTCGTCGCCCTCGCCGTCCTGCTGCTGCCGCTGCTGCCCGGCTTCGACCCGCTGCACGGCGACTTCGCCCACCCCGCCGCCGCCCCCGGCCCCGACCACTGGCTGGGCACCGACGGCTCCGGACGGGACATCCTGCAGCGCACCGTCGCCGGCGCCCGCGCCTCCTTCACCGTCGCCGCCCTGACCATCCTGGTCGGCCTGCTCGGCGGCGGCACCCTCGGCCTCGCCGCCGGCTGGTTCCGCGGCCCGGTCGACAAGACGATCGGCTTCGGGACCGACCTGCTGATGTCCGTCCCCAGCCTGATCCTGGTGATGATCGTGGTCTCGATGCGCGGCCCGAGCCTCACCGTGATCGGCACGCTCATCGGGCTGTTCACCGTCCCCCACTTCACCCGGGTGGTACGGGCCGTGGTGCTCTCGCTCAGCGAGCGCGGCTTCGTCCAGGCCGCCCGGATGATCGGCACCGCCCCGCTGCGCATCCTGCGCCGCGAGATCGTCCCGCACGTCGTGCCGGCCGCACTCACCTTCGCCTTCACCGCCACCACCGTCGCCATCGTCGCCGAGGGCTCGCTCAGCTTCCTCGGCTTCGGGCTGCGCCCGCCGGAGCCCTCCTGGGGCGGCATCATCGCCGAGGGCCGCACCACCCTCGGCAGCGCGCCGTGGATCTCGCTGGCGCCCGCGGCGGTGCTCTGCCTGACCGTCCTCGCCCTCAACTACCTCGGGGAGCACCTGCGTTCGGGTGGCCCCGCCGCTGCGAAGGGAGCGCGCGGATGACCTCCGCCCCCGTCCTCGACGTCCGCTCGCTGGACACCGTCCTGCACACCCCCGACGGCCGCTCCCTGCACGTCCTGCACGGCGTCGGCCTCACCATCGCGGCCGGCGAGTGCCTCGGCGTGGTCGGCGAGTCCGGCTCCGGCAAGTCCGTGCTCGCCCGCACCGTCCTCGGCGTCGAGTCGCGCACCACCCGGGCCGTCGCCACCGGCGAGGTCCGGCTGAACGGCGAGGACCTGCTCGCCGCCACCCCCGCCCGCCGCGCCGCACTGCTCGGCACCGGCATCGCCATGGTCCACCAGGACCCGATGACCTCGCTCAACCCGGTGGTCCGGATCGCCGAGCAGGTCACCGAGTCGATCACCAACCGGCGCCGCCTCTCCCGGCGCGAACGGCTGCGCACCGCCGCCGAGCTGCTCGCCGCCGTGGACGTCCCCGACCCCGCCCGGCGGGCCCGCGCCCACCCGCACGAGCTCTCCGGCGGTCTGCGCCAGCGCGTCGGCATCGCCGCCGCCCTGGCCGGCGAACCCGCCCTGCTGCTCGCCGACGAACCCACCACCGCCCTCGACGTCACCGTCCAGCGCACCGTCCTCGACCTGCTCGACCACCACCGGGTCAGCCGCGGCCTCGCCACCCTGCTGATCACCCACGACATCGGCCTGCTGTACGGGCGGGCCCGCCGCATCGCCGTCATGTACGGCGGCCGGATCGTCGAGACCGGCCCCACCGAGGCCGTCACCCGGCACCCCCTGCACCCCTACACCGCGGCACTGCTGCGCTCCGTCCCCCGGGTCACCGGCCCGCTGCGCCGCACCCTGCCCGCCATCCCCGGCTCGCCGCCCGACCTCACCCGGCCCGTCCCCGGCTGCCCCTTCGCCCCGCGCTGCGAGCGGGCGACGGAGCTGTGCACCACGACCCGGCCCCCGGTGCACACCGCGGCCGACGGCCACACCGCCGACTGCCACTTCCCGCTCGGCGAGGCCGACACCACCGCTCCCGAGGAACTGGAGTCCGCGGCATGACCACCGCCCCCGACCGCACCGGGCCCGTCGGTACCGGCCCCGAGACGGCGGCCCCCGCGAAGGCCGTCCTGGAGGCCACCGGCCTCAGCGTCGTCCACCGCACCCGCTCCGGCCCGCTGCACGCCGTCAGCGGCGTCGACCTCGCGCTGTACCCGCGCCGCACCCTCGCCCTGGTCGGCGAGTCCGGCTCCGGCAAGAGCAGCATCGCCAAGGCCCTGCTGCGGCTGCCCCCGCCCACCACCGGCACCGTCACCCTCGACGGCACCGACCTCGCCACGCTCTCCCCGCGCGCCCTGCGGGCCGTCCGACCCCGGCTCCAGATGGTCTTCCAGGACCCGCTCTCCTCCCTCAACCCGCGCCGCCGGGTCCGCGACCTCGTCGCCGAACCCCTCGACGCCCACCCCGACCCGGCCCACGGGGGCACCCGCGACCGCGAGGAGGCCGTCGCCCGGCAGCTGGAGGCCGTCGGCCTGCCGCCCGCCCTGTTCGGCGACCGGCGGCCCCATCAGCTCTCCGGCGGACAGGCCCAACGGGTCGCCATCGCCCGGGCACTGGCCGCCGGACCGCGCGTCCTGATCGCCGACGAGGCGGTCTCCGCCCTCGACGTCTCGGCCCAGGCCACCGTGCTCAACCTGCTGCGCGGGCTCACCGAGGAACGCGGGCTCGCCGGCCTCTTCATCTCCCACGACCTCGGCGTGGTCCGCGCGGTCAGCGACGAGGTCGCCGTGCTCCAGCTCGGCCGCGTCTGCGAGCGCGGCCCCACCGAGGCCGTCCTCGCCGCCCCCGCCCACCCGTACACCGCGGCGCTGCTCGCCGCCGTCCCCGAACCCGGCCGCCCGCTGCGCGACACCGGCCTGCTGCCCGCCGACCCGCCCTCCCCGCTCGCCCCACCCAGCGGCTGCCGCTTCCGCACCCGCTGCCCCCTCGCCGACTCCCGCTGCGCCACCGAGGAACCCGCCCTACGGCAGCTGGCCCCCGGCCGCGCGGTGGCCTGCCACCGCCCGCTGATCGACGCCGCTCCCGCGGCCTGACCGCCGCGCCAGGGGCGCGTCCTGCGGAAATCGCCGGACCAGGGCGCGGCGTCGAGGTGCGTGCACCGCAAGCCCGTGGGGCCCCGACCGGACAGCCGGGGCCCCACGGGTCGGGCGGATCCTCGCCGGTCAGACGCCGGACGGAAGCGGGTCGCTCGTGAACAGGGCGCGGCGCTCGTCCTCGCTCAGCCCGCCCCACCGTTCGGGCCCGGATCAGGCCTGGTCGGTGGAGATGGCCACCAGCTTGGTCACCGAGCCGTCGTCCCCGACCACGTCGCGCAGGTGCCGGAAGCCGAGCCGGTGGCACATCGTCAGGCTCGGGGTGTTCTCGGCGCCGACCATGCCGTAGACCTCCTTGAGCCCCAGCTCCTCACCGGCGTAGCGGATCAGGCCGCGCACCACCTCGCCGCCCAGGCCCCGGCCCCAGAACGCCGGGGCCAGCGCGGTGACCAGCTCGTGGCCGTCGACGTTCCCGGCGCGCTTGACCTCGGCGTGGCCCGCGTACGCGCCGTCCACCCAGAGGCCCCAGACGTCGAAGAGGTTCTGCGGGTAGACGTCGCTCAGGATCGCGCGGAACAGCGTGCGGATGTCCGGCTCGGGCACGAGGTCCTGGCCCATCCAGCGGCACACGTCCGCGTCGCGCAGCAGGGAGACGAAGGCGTCCTCGTCCTCGGTCCGGTAGGGGATGAACTCCAGGTGCTCGGTGCGCAGCGGAGGGGTCACGGTGCTCTCCTCGGGTCGTGGTGGTTCGGTGGTGCGGCGGCCGGGGCGGGGCTTGCGGGCCCCGCCCCCGACCGGGGACCGGGGGCCGGTCAGGCTCCGGCGTTCTCCATGCGCTCGCGCAGGCTCCTGGGGCGCATGTCGGTCCACACCTCGTCGACGTACGCGGTGCACTCGGCCTCGGTGCCCTCGGTGCCGACGGGCTGCCAGCCGGCCGGTACGTCGAGGTCGGCGGGCCAGAGGGAGTACTGCTCCTCGTCGTTGCGCAGCACCTGGTAGCGGGTGTTCTCGTCCATGTCGGGCTCCTTCGTCATCGTCGGTCGGTCGTCACGGGGTCGGTGCGGGGTCGGTGCGGGTGGGTGGTGGCGTGGTCACCGTCCTTCCCGGGCGTGCCGGGCGATCTGCCGCAGGGCGGCGGCGAAGTCCTCGGCCGCCCGGCGGACGGCCGCGGTGTCGTGGGCGGCGGGCCGGTGGTGCCAGGTGAAGGCGAGGCGTCCGTGCTGGGCCGCGCCGACCACCTCCAGCGGGTGGGAGCCGCCGTCCCGGGGGTCGTGGTCCCGGCCGAAGGAGCCGAGTTCGGCGCGGACCAGGCCGTCGTCGGCGGTCTCGGGCCGGGCGTCCCACTGGCCGAGGTAGTTGAAGACCACCTGGCTGTGCCCGCCGGCGGCGAGGCGCTCGCGGACCTCGGGGCCGCCGAAGGTCCGCAGGGCGCCGAAGCCCAGGCCGTTGCCGGGCACCGCGCGCAGTTGCCGGCGCACGGACTTCACCAGGGCGCGCCAGTCGCGGTCCGGGCCGAGGTCGGCGGGGTCGGGGACGTGGAAGGTGACGGGGTGGACGGTGGTGAACCAGCCGACCGTACGGGACAGGTCGACGCCCTCCAGCAGGTCCTCCCGGCCGTGCCCCTCCAGGTCCAGGGCGATCCGCTCCCGGCCGCTCCAGCGGGCCAGGGCGAGGGCGAGGGCGGCGAGCAGCACGTCGTTGACCCGGGTGCGGTAGGCGGCGGGGGCGGCGCGCAGCAGCGCCTCGGTGTCCGCCTCGTCGAGTTCGACGGTGACCGCGCCCCTCTCGGAGTCGTCACCGCCGGCGCCTCCGGGCAGGTCGGTCCGGGCGGTCACCGCCTCCTCCCAGTACGGGAGTTCGTGGTCCAGGCCGCCCTCGGCGACGTGGGCGGAGAGCCGGTGCGCCCAGTCCCGGAAGGAGGTTCCGCGCTCCCCGAGGCCGATCTTCTCGCCGCGGACGGCCTGCCGGTGGGCGCTCTCCAGGTCGTCGCGCAGCACCCGCCAGGAGACGGCGTCGACGACGAGGTGGTGGGCGACCAGGAGCAGCAGGGCGGGGTGGTCCGGGTGGCCGGTGAACAGGGCGGCGCGCAGCAGCGGGCCGCCGGCGAGGTCGAAGCCGGCGTGGAGTTCGTCGGCGGCCCTGGCCATGGCCGCGTCGGCGGCCTCGGTGCCCTGCCCGGTCAGGTCGTGGTGGACCAGGAGGCCGTCGACGGGGGCGGGCGGCGGGTTGAACTGGTGCCAGCCGGTCTCGTCGTGGGTGTAGCGCATGCGCAGCGCGTCGTGGTGTTCCAGCAGGGCGTCGAGGGCGGCGCGCAGCGCCTGCGGGTCGGGGTCGGCGGCGAGTTCGAGCAGGGTGGACTGGTTGAAGTGGTGGTGGGCGGCGCGCGGGGTGGTCAGGAACCACTCCTGGATGGGGGTGAGCGGCACGTCGCCGGTCACCGGGCCGTCGTCGGCGCGTTCGGTGACGGCGGTGACGACGGTGGCGAGCCGGGCCACGGTCTGGTGGCTGAACAGGTCCCGGGTGGCCAGGTGGAGGCCGTCGCGGCGCAGCCGGGACACCACCTGCATGCTGAGGATGGAGTCGCCGCCGAGCAGGAAGAAGTTGTCGTCGGCGCCGACCTCGTCGAGGCCGAGGACGTCGGCCCAGATCCGGGCGATCCGGCGTTCGAGGTCGGTCTCCGGCGCCCGGCCCGGGCCGCCGGAGGTGGCGTGGGCGGGCCCGGGGTCGGGCAGGGCCCGCCGGTCGAGCTTGCCGTTGGGGGTGAGCGGGAGGCGCTCCAGCGGGACGAAGGCCGCGGGGACGAGGTGCGGGGGCAGTGACTCGGCGAGGTGGAGGCGCAGTTCGAGGGCGGGGGCGCCGGCGGTGGCGTCGGCCGGGACGACGTAGCCGACCAGCCGGCCGCCGCCCGGGCCGTCGGGGCGGACGGTGACGACGGCGTCGCGCACCAGGGGGCTGCGGCGCAGGGCGCTCTCGATCTCGCCCGGTTCGATCCGGAAGCCGCGCAGTTTGATCTGCTCGTCGGCGCGTCCGGCGAACCGGAGTTGGCCGTCGGCGTCGCGGCGGGCGAGGTCGCCGGTGCGGTACATCCGGGTGCCGGGCGCGCCGTACGGGTCGGGCAGGAAGCGGGCGGCGGTGAGGCCGGGCCGGCCGAGGTAGCCGCGGGCGAGGCCGGGGCCGGCCAGGTAGAGCTCGCCGGTGATGCCGGGCGGCACCGGCCGCAGGGCGGTGTCCAGGACGTACGCGCGGGTGGCGCCGCTGGGGCGGCCGATCGCGGGGCTGCCGCCGCCGGGGGCGAGCGGGTCGGTCCAGCTGGCGACGACGGTGGCCTCGGTGGGGCCGTAGGAGTTGATCATCCGTCGGCCGGGGGCCCAGGTGTCGACGAGGTCGGCCGGGCAGGCCTCGGCGCCGACCACCAGGGTGCGCAGCCCGGGCAGGGCGGCGGCGGTCTCCGGTTCCAGGGTGGCCAGGGCCGCCGGGGGGATCAGGGTGTGGCTGATCCGGCGGGCGGCCAGCACCTCGGCGAGCCGTTCGCCGACCAGCGGCCCCTCCTCCCCGGTGACCAGGGCGGCCCCGGTGAGCAGGGCGATGCACAGTTCCAGCACGGAGGCGTCGAAGCTGGGCGAGGCGAACTGGAGCACCCGGTCGCCGGGGCCGACGGCGTACTGCTCGGCGGCGGCGGCCGCGAAGACGGCGAGGCCGGCGTGGGTGACCAGGACGCCCTTGGGGGTGCCGGTGGAGCCGGAGGTGTAGATGGTGTAGGCCGGGTGGGCGGGGGTGAGGGCGGTGGTGCGGTCGGCGTCGGTGGGCGCGGTGTCCGGCCCGTCGGCGGCCCACACCTCGGCCGGGTCGTCGAGCAGCAGGTGGGTGCCGGCGTCGCGGACCATGAACTCCCGCCGGGGCGCCGGGTAGTCCGGGTCGACGGGGAGGAAGGCGCCGCCGGCCTTGGCGACGGCGAGCTGGGCGACGACCATGGCGGCCGAGCGGGGCAGCGCGAGGGCGACCAGCCGCTCGGGCCCGACGCCGCGCCCGATGAGCCGGTGGGCCAGCCGGTTGGCGGCCCGGTCCAGTTCGGCGTAGCTCAGCTCCCGTTCGCCGTCGAGCAGGGCCGGTGCGTCGGGGGTGGCGGCGGCCTGCCGCTGGAAGAGTTCGGGCAGGGTCGCCTCGGGCACCGGGCGGAAGGTGCCGGTCGGCTCGACGGGCGGCGCGTCCGGGCTGGCCAGCGGCAGCGCGCCGACGGCGCGGGCCGGGTCCTGGGCGACGGCGGTCAGCAGGGTGGCGAGCTGGCCGGCCATCCGCTCGACGGTGGCCGGGTCGAACAGGTCGGTGTTGTAGGTGAGCAGGCCGTGCAGCGCTCCGCTGTCGGCCTCGGCGAACTCCACCACCAGGTCGAAGGCCGTGCGGGTGTTGTCGGTCTCGACGTCGCCCACGTCCAGGCCGGGCAGGTCGAGTGCGGCGGACGGGGCGTTCTGGAGCACCACGAGGACCTGGAAGAGCGGGCTGCGGCTGGTGTCGCGCACCGGCTGGACCTCGTCGACGACCTTCTCGAAGGGCACGTCCTGGTGGGCGAGGGCGTCCAGGACGGTCTGCCGGACCTCGCCGAGCAGCGCGTCGAAGGGCTGCCCGGGCTCGACCCGGGAGCGCAGCACCAGGGTGTTGACGAAGAACCCGACGAGGCTCTGGACCTCGGGGCGGTCGCGGCCGGAGGTGACGGTGCCGACGGCGATGTCGGTGTCCCCGGCGAGCCGGGCCAGGTAGGCCTGGGCGGCGGCGACCAGGGTGGTGAACAGGGTGGTGCCGCGCTCGCGGCCGACCTCGGCCAGCCGGCGGGCGGTGTCGGCGGGCAGTTCCAGCCGGGCGGTGGCGCCGTTGCTGGTGCGCACCGCGGGCCGGGGCCGGTCGGTGGGCAGCCGCAGCGGGGCGACGCCGTCCAGTTGCCGCCTCCAGTAGTCGAGTTGCTGCTCGGCGGGGGCGCCGGCGGTGCGCTGCCAGTGCGCGTAGTCGGCGTACTGCACCGGAAGCGGCGCCAACGGGCCTTGCGTGGAGTCGAGTTCGGCGCGGTAGAGGTGGGCGAGGTCGGTGAGCAGCACCGCGGTGGACCAGCCGTCGGTGACGATGTGGTGCAGGGTCAGCGCGAGCACGTGCTCGCCGTCGGCGAGCCGGGCCAGGGCGGGCCGCAGCAGCGGTCCGCGGCGCAGGTCGAAGGGGCGGGCGCGTTCGGCGGCGAGCAGCTCGCGCAGGGCCTCCTCCCTTTCCCTGTACGGCAGTTCGGCGAGGTCGTGGAGCGGCAGCGGGACGTCCCGCGGCGGGTGGACGAGCTGGACGCCGTGGCCGTCGACGCTGTCGAAGGTGGTGCGCAGCGACTCGTGCCGGGCCGCCAGGGCGCCGAGGGCCGCGCCGAGGGCCTCGGTGTCCAGGGTGCCGCGCAGCCGCAGCGCGAGCGCGGTGACGTACTCGGCGCCGCCGGGCGCGAACTCCTCCAGGAACCAGAGGCGTTGCTGGGCGTAGGACATCGGGGCGGCGCCGGCGCGGGCGACCGGGAGCACCGGCGGGCGGGCCGGGGTGCCCGGCTCGGAGGTGAGCAGCCGGGCCAGGCCTTCCGGGGTGGGGTGGTCGAAGACCGCGCGGGGGCCGAGGTCGGTGCCGAAGGCCTCGGCGAGGCGGGCGGCGAGCCGGATGCTGAGGATGGAGTCGCCGCCCAGGGCGAAGAAGTCCTCGTCGACGCCGGGCGGGCGGATGCCGAGGACCTCGGCGAACACCTCGGTGGTGCGGTGTTCGGCCGCGGTGCGCGGTTCGGTGCGGGAGCGGCGCTCGCCGCCGGGTTCCGGCGCCGGGAGGGCGGCCCGGTCGACCTTTCCGTTGCGGCTCAGCGGGAGGGCGGCCAGCGGGACGAAGGCGGCCGGGACGAGGTAGTCGGGCAGGGTGCGGGCGGCGAAGGCCCGCAGCTCCTCGGGGTCGGCGGCGCCGACCGGGTAGGCGACCAGCCGGCGGGCGCCGGGCCGGTCCTCGCGGACGACCACGGCGACGTCGGAGACCAGCGGGTGAGCAGCCAGGGCGGCCTCCACCTCGGCGGGCTCGACCCGGAAGCCGCGGATCTTCACCTGGTCGTCGGCGCGGCCGAGGAACTCGACGGTGCCGTCGGCGCGGCGGCGGGCGAGGTCCCCGGTGCGGTACATCCGGGCGCCGGGCGGGCCGGAGGGGTCAGCGAGGAAGCGGGCGGCGGTCGCGCCGGGGCGGCCGAGGTAGCCGCGGGCCACGCCCTCGCCGGCCAGGTACAGCTCGCCCGCGCAGCCCGGCGGGACGGGCCGCAGCCGCCGGTCCAGGACGTGCGCCCGCCGGTCGTCCAGCGGGCGGCCGATCGGGACGGTGTCGGGCACCGCGGCGGCGTCCGACAGGGCGTGGGCGGTGGCGAAGGTGGTCGTCTCGGTGGGGCCGTAGCCGTCCACCACGGTCAGCCCGGGGCAGGCGGCGAGGACGCGGCGCACGGCGGCGGCGGGCACCACGTCCCCGCCGGTCCACAGCGCTCGCAGGCCGCTGAAGCAGTCCGGCGCGTCCTGGGCGAGCAGCCGGAACAGCCCGGCGGTGAGCCAGATCGCGGACGGCCCGTCCGGCCCGGCGAGCCGGCGCAGCAGCGTGGCGTCCAGCGGCCCCCGGGGGGCGACGAGGACGCAGCCGCCGTTCAGCAGCGGCGCCCACACCTCGAAGGTGGCGGCGTCGAAGGCGACCGGCGAGTGCAGCAGCACCCGGGCGCAGCTGCCGTCGGCGAAGCGGCTGTCGGTGGCGAGCGAGGCCACGTCGCGGTGCCGGACGGCGACGGCCTTGGGCTCGCCGGTGGAGCCGGAGGTGTACATCACGTACGCCAGCCGGTCGGGGTCGGCGCTCGGCCGTGCGGGCGCCGCCGGGGCCGGTTCGTCGAGTGCGGCGGCGACCTGCTCGGCGGTGAGCAGCAGGGCCGCGCCGGCCCGGTCGAGCAGGGCGCGGCGGCGCTCCTCGGGGGCGCGCAGGTCGACGGGCAGGTAGGCGCCGCCCGCCTTGAGGACGGCCAGCTCGGCGACGACGAGTTCGGCGCCGCGGTCCATCGCCAGCGCCACCCGGCCCTCGGGGGCCAGGCCGTCGGCGAGCAGCCGGGCGGCCAGCCGGTCGGACCAGTCGTCCAGTGCGCGGTACGTCAGTTCCCGCTCGCCGTCGCGCACGGCGGGGGCGTCGGGGGTGCGGCGCGCCTGCTCGGCGAAGATCCGCAGCGGGCTGTCCGGCGCCGGCGGGCGGGCGGTGGTGTGCCAGGAGGCGAGCAGGGCGCGGTCGGCCGCCGTGAGCGGGTCGAGCGCGGCGAGGTCGCCGTCCAGGCCGTCGGCGAGGGCGGTCAGCAGCAGGGCGAGGCGGTCGGCGGCATCCCGGGCGGTGCTCTCGTCGAACAGCGCGGGGTCGTACGCCAGGTCGAAGGCGAGCTGTCCGCTGAGGTGGGCGCGCAGGCACCAGGGGAAGGTGGTGGCGTCGTCGGCGCGCACCTCGACCACCCGGACGCCGGTGCGGTCCGCGGCGGACTCGTCGACGGGGTAGTTCTCGAACACCAGCATGCTGTCGAACAGCGCCTCCCCGGCGGGCAGTTCGCTCAGGCCCTGGATCCGGGGCAGGGCCAGGTGGTCGTGGCGGCGGCCGTCGCTCTGCCGGTCCTGGAGGTCCCGCAGCCAGTTCCGCACGCTCCCGGTCGGCAGCTGGACACGGGCCGGCACGGTGTTGATGAACAGGCCGATCATCGTCTCGACACCGGGCAGTTCGGCCGGCCGGCCGGAGACGGTGGTGCCGAAGACGACGTCCCCGGTGCCGCCGTAGCGGGCCAGCAGCAGCGCCCAGGCGCCCTCGACCAGGGTGTTGACGGTCAGTCCGGCGGCCGCGGCGTTCTCCCGCAGCCGGGCGGAGAGCGCCCCGTCGAGTTCGCGGTGGACGGCGGCGGTGGCGCGGGCCCGGTGGGCCCCGGCGGGCCGGCGGTCGTAGGGCAGCGCGGTCCGTTCGGTGAACCCTTCCAGGGCCGCGCTCCAGTGCTCCTCGGCGGCCCGCCCGTCCTGCTCGCGCAGCCAGCCGAGGAAGTCCGCGAAGGGGCGGCGGACCGGGCGGGGGGCCTGCGGTCCGCCGGTCAGCGCGGCGTACTCCTCGCACACCTCGGTGAGCAGCTGCCCGGTGCTCCAGCCGTCCAGGATCACGTGGTGGGTGGACCAGAGCAGCAGCACCTCGTCGCCGGGCAGCGCGGCCAGGGCCAGCCTGGTGAGCGGCGCGGTGCCGAGGTCCAGCCCGGCGGCCCGCTCCTCGGCGAGCAGCCGCTCGGTCGCGGCGGCGCGCCGCTCGGACGTCAGGCCGCGCCAGTCCAGGTGACGGACGGGCAGGGCGGCGCGGCGCGCGACCAGCTGGACGGGGTGCGGCAGGCCGCGCCAGTGCACGGCGGTGCGCAGCGCCGGGGTGCGGTCGGCGACCAGCTGCCAGGCCTCGGCGAAGGCCGCCGGGTCGGTGACGCCGGCCAGCCGGACGGCGATCCGGTCCACGTAGGCACCGTCCTCGTCGACCAGGCCGTGGAAGAGCATGCCGGACTGCAGCGGGGTGAGCGGCAGCACGTCCTCGGCCTCGCGGCCGTCGCCGACCAGGTGGTCCAGCGCGGCCTGGTCGAGGCCGGCCAGCGGGAAGTCGGACGGGGTGCGGCCGCCGGCGCCCGGGGCGGCGCAGTGCTCGGCCAGTTCGCGCAGGGCGTGCAGGGTCTGCTCGGCGAGGGCGCGGACGGTGGACTCCTCGTACACCGCCGCGGGGTAGGTCCAGCCCAGTTCGAGCCGGCCGTCCTGGACCGCGCCGATGACGTCCAGCAGGTAGGGGCGGGGCTCGTCGGGGTCGGTGTCCCGCCCGGCCGGGGGCAGCGAGCCGCGCAGCAGCCCGTCGGCGCCGCCGCGGGTGTCCCACTGGCCGTGGTAGTTGAAGCCGAACTGCGGCGCGGCCGCGTCGGCCGGCAGGGCGGACGGGTGGAGGTGGCGCAGGGCGCCGTGGCTGAGTCCGCGCAGCGGGACGGCGCGCAGCTGCTCCTTGACCGAGCGCAGGGTGTCGTGCCAGCCGGCCGCGGGGTCGACGCGCAGGGCGAGCGGGAACTCGGCGGTGAACCAGCCGACCGTCCGGGAGAGGTCCTGGTCGGCGAAGAGGTCCTCGCGGCCGTGGCCCTCGACGCCGATCAGCAGGGAGCCGCGGCCGCACCAGCGGGCCAGGGTGCGGCCGAGCGCGCTGAGCAGGACGTCGTTGACCTGGGTCCGGTAGACCTCCGGGACGCGGCGCAGCAGGGCCTCGGTGGTCTCCTCGTCCAGGGTGACGGTGAGGGTGGCGGCGGTGCCGTGGGTGTTGGGGCCGGGACGCCCGGCGGGCAGTTCGGCCGGGGCCTCGCCGGTGCGGGTCCAGTAGGCGGTGTCGGCGTCCAGGGCGCCGGAGCGGGTGTGCCGCTCCAGCCGGGCGGCCCACCGGGTGTAGGAGGTGCCGGGCTCGGGCAGCCGGACGGGTGCGCCGCTCCGGGCGGCGCGGTAGGCGGCTTCGAGGTCGGCGAGCAGGATGCGCCAGGAGACGCCGTCCACGGCCAGGTGGTGGACGGTCAGCACGAGTTGGCCCGGCTGCCGTTCGCCGCCGTCGAAGTACAGGGCGCGCAGCATCCGGCCCTCGACCGGGTCGAGGGAGCGCTGGGCCTGCTCGGCGGCCTGCTGCACCTCGGCTTCCGCCGCGCCCCGGTGGCGGGTGAAGACGCCATCCGGGCCCGCGGGGAGGACTTCCTGGTACCAGCCGGTCCCGCCGTGGCGGAAGCGGGTGCGCAGCGCCGGGTGGTGCTCCACCAGGGCGAGCACGGCCCGGTGCAGGGCGGCCGGGTCGGTGTCCGGGGCCAGCGCGAGGCGCTGGGTCATGGTGAAGCGCAGCGCCTCGCCGGGCCGGCGGCCGTCGAGGTACCAGTGCTGGATCGGGGTGAGCGGCGCCTCGGCGGGCTCGGCCTCCTCCCCCGGCTCCGCGAGGTCGGACAACTCGCCGACGCAGAGGGCGAGTTCGGCGACGTTCTGGTAGCGGAAGACGTCCTTGGTGGTGAGGGCGAGTCCGGCGGCGCGGGCCCGGGAGACGATCTGGATGCTGAGGATGGAGTCCCCGCCGAGGGCGAAGAAGTTGTCCCGGGCGCCGACCCGCTCCACGCCCAGCACCTCGGCCCAGATCGCGGCGAGCAGCTCCTCGGTGCCGGGGCGCGGGGCGACGTACGGGGTGGTGCGGTCCGGCTGGGCGGGCGGGGCGGGCAGGGCGCGCCGGTCGGTCTTGCCACTGGTAGTGCGCGGGATGCGGGCCAGCGGGACGAAGGCGGTGGGCACCAGGTGGTCGGGCAGGGTGCGGCGCAGCCAGGCCCGCAGCTCCTCGGCGGGCGGCACCCGCTCCCCGGCGGGCACCGGGTAGCCGACCAGGACGGTCCGGCCGCCCTGGTCGCGGGCGGCGACGGCGCAGTCCGCGAGGTCGGGGTGGGACAGCAGGGCGGCCTCCACCTCGCCGGGCTCTATTCGGAAGCCGCGGATCTTGACCTGCTCGTCGGCGCGGCCGAGGAACTCCAGCTGCCCTCCCCCAGCCTCCGGCCGGGGGGACCCCCATGCGTCCCAGCGGGCGAGGTCACCGGTGCGGTACATCCGGGTGCCGGGCGGGCCGTACGGGTCGGGCAGGAAGCGGGTGGCGGTCAGTCCGGGCCGGCCCAGGTAGCCGCGAGCGAGCTGCTCACCGGCCAGGTACAGCTCCCCCGGCATGCCGGGCGGCACCGGGCGCAGCGCGCCGTCGAGCACGTAGGCGGTGACGCCCCGGCCCGGCCGGCCGATCACCGGGCGCCCGGGGTGGTCGGCGCAGCGGGCGTAGACGGCGTCGACGGTGCACTCGGTGGGCCCGTACAGGTTGTAGGTGCTGATGCCGAACTCGGCCTGCGCGGCGCACAGTTCCCGCCAGGTGGCGGCGGGGACGGCCTCGCCGCCGAGCTGCAGCAGCCGGGGGTGGTGCGCGGCGGGGGCGAAGAGCCCGGCGGCGGTGAGTTCGCGCAGGAAGGAGGGGGTGACGTTGACGACGTCGAGCCGCTGTTCGACGATCCGGGCGCAGAAGGCCTGCGGGTCCAGCCGGACGTCCTCGTCGATCAGGTGGAGTTCCTGGCCGGACACCAGCAGCAGCGGGCCCTCCCAGCTGGTGTCGAAGGAGAGGGAGGCGCTGAGGGCGACCTTCAGCCGGCGGCCGTCGGCGGTGTGCGGGGCGAGCATCCCCTCCCGGTGGTCGCGGCAGAGGTTGACCAGCTGGCGGTGCTCGACGACCACGCCCTTGGGGCGGCCGGTGGAGCCGGAGGTGTGGATCAGGTAGGCGGCGTGCCCCGGCAGCAGCGGGGTGCTCCGCTCGGCGTCGGTCAGGTCGTGGCCGGGCAGGGCCTCCCAGGGCACCTCGCGCAGGGCCCGCTCGGTCAGCACCGTACGCGGCCGGGTGTCGTCGAGCAGCAGGGCGGCCCGCTCCTCGGGCAGGTCCGGGTCGACGAACTGGAGGGCGGCCCCGGCCTTGAGCACCCCGAACAGCGCCACCACCAGCTCGGAGGTGCGCGGCAGCCGGACGGCGACCACCTGCTCCGGGCCGGCGCCGAGGGCCACCAGGTGGCGGGCGAGGCGGTTGGCCCGGGCGTTGAGCGCGGCGTAGTCCAGGGTGGCGTCCCGGGCGACCAGCGCGGTGGCGCCGGGGGTACGGGCGGCCTGCTCCTCGAACAGGGCGGTGAAGGTGGTGTCAGGACCGGGCAGCGGCTCGACCCGCCCCTGCCGCAGCACCTGCCGCCGCTCCTGCCCGGTCATCAGCGGCAGCGCCCCGACGGCCGTCCCCGGCTCCTCGGCGACGGCGGCCAGCAGGGTGGTCAGCCGGGCGGCGAGTTGCTCGGCGGTCCGGGCGTCGAACAGCCCGGTGCTGTACTCCAGGTAGCCGGTCAGGCCGCCGTCGTGCTCGGCGAAGTCGAAGGAGAGGTCGAAGGTGGCGTTGCGGACCGGCGGGGTGATCGGTTCCACCGTCAGGCCGGGCAGCCGGGGCGCCTCGGCGCCGAGGTTGTGCAGGGCCACCATCACCTGGAACAGCGGGGTGCGGCTGGTGTCGCGCTCCGGCTGGAGGGCGTCCACCAGCCGTTCGAAGGGCACCTCCTGGTGGGCCAGGGCGTCCAGGACGGTGGCCTGGGCGGCGGTCAGCAGCTCGCGGAAGGACCGCTCGGGGCGGATGTCGCCGCGCAGCACCAGGGTGTTGACGAACATGCCGACCAGGTCGTGGAGTTCGCCCTGCTCGCGGCCGGAGGTGACGGTGCCGACGGCGATGTCGCGCTGCCCGGACCAGCGGGCCAGCAGCACCTGGCAGGCGGCCAGCAGGACGGTGTAGAGGGTGCCGTCGGCCTCCCGGCCGCGCTCGCGCAGCCGGGCGGTCAGCTCGGCGGGCAGCGCGAAGGTGACCAGCGCGCCCTCCCGGGTGCGCACCGCCGGGCGCGGCCGGTCGGTGGGCAGCTCCAGCGGCTCCAGGCCGTCCAGGGCCCGGCGCCAGTGGTCGAGGTCGGCCTCGGCGGCGGCGGTGCGGGTGCGCTGCCAGGCCGCGAAGTCGGTGTACCGCAGCGGCAGTTCGGGCAGCCGCGGGACACGGCCCGCCAGGGCGGCGGCGTACAGCTCGCCGAGGTCGCGGCCGAGCACGCCCATCGACCAGCCGTCGGTGGCGATGTGGTGCACGGCCAGGGCGAGGACGTACTCCTCGGCGGCCGTGCGGGCCAGGTGGGCGCGCAGCACCGGGCCGGCCTCCAGGTCGAAGGGGGTGGCGGCGATCCGCTCCAGCAGGGCGTCCAGCTCGGCGGGCGGGACGTCCTCGCAGGGCAGCTCGACGGGGTACGGCGGGCGCACCACCTGGCGGGCCCGGCCGTCCCGTTCGGCGTAGCCGGTCCGCAGCGCCTCGTGCCGCTCCACCAGGGCGTCCAGGGCGGTGCCCAGCGCCTCCCGGTCGAGGGGCCCGCGCAGCCGCAGCACGGACAGCGAGGTGTACTCGGTGCTGCCGGGCTCGAAGCGGTCGAGGAACCAGAGCCGCTGCTGGGCGTAGGAGAGCGGCGGCTCGGCGCCCGGGTCGGCGGCGGGGATGACGGTCCGTGCGGTGCCGGGGCGGCCCGGCTCGCCGAGCGCCGCGGCGAGGTCGGCGAGCACGGGGTGGGTGAACAGCAGCCGGGGCGAGAGGTCCGCGGAGCCGAAGGCGGTGCGCAGCCGGGCGGTGACCCGCACGGCGAGGATGGAGTCCCCGCCGAGGGCGAAGAAGTCGTCCTCGGCGCCGACCTCGCCGGTGTCCAGGACCTCCGTCCAGGCCTCGGCGACCAGCCGCTCGGCGGGGGTGCGGGGGACGGTGCGCTCGCGGCCGGCCGCGAAGCCGTCCGGTCCCGGCAGCGGCAGGGCGCGCCGGTCGAGCTTGCCGTTGGGGGTGAGCGGCAGCGCGGCCAGCGGGACGTACGCGGCGGGCACCAGGTAGGCGGGCAGCAGCCGTTCCAGGTGGGCGCGCAGCTCGGCGGCGCCCGGGGGCTGCTCCTGGCCCTCGCCGACGACGTGGGCGACCAGCCGGCGGGTGCCGGACGTGTCCTGGTAGACGCCGACGGTGGCCAGGCCCACGCCGGGGTGGGTCTGGAGGGCGGCCTCGATCTCGCCGGGTTCGATCCGGTAGCCGCGGATCTTGACCTGCTGGTCGGCGCGGCCCAGGTAGCGCAGGGTGCCGTCGGCCTGTCGGCGGGCGCGGTCGCCGGTGCGGTACATCCGGCTGCCGGGGGCGCCGAACGGGTCGGCGAGGAAGCGCGTGGCGGTGAGGCCTGGCCGGTTGAGGTAGCCGCGGGCCAGGCCCTCGCCCGCCACGTACAGTTCGCCGACGGCGCCCGGGGGCAGCAGGGCCAGGTCGTCGTCGAGCACGTACAGCCGCAGGTCGGCGATGCCGGTGCCGATCGGGCCCGGGCCGCCGGCGGTGGCCGCGGCGGTGGCCCGGTCGAGTTCGGTGTGGGTGACGTGCACGGTGGTCTCGGTGATGCCGTACATGTTCACCAGGCGCGGGGCGTCCTCGGGGTGGCGCCGGTACCAGTCGGTGAGCCGGGTGACGTCCAGCGCCTCGCCGCCGAAGACCACGGTGCGCAGCGCCAGCCGGGCGGAGACGTCCGGGTGCTGGGCGTCGGCGCGGGCCAGCTGGTGGAACGCGGACGGGGTCTGGTTGAGGACGGTGACCCGCTCGTCGGCGAGCAGCCGCAGGAAGTCCTCCGGGGAGCGGGCGGTGTCCTCGGGCACCACCACGAGCCGGCCGCCGTGCAGCAGCGGGCCCCACAGCTCCCAGACCGAGAAGTCGAAGGTGTAGGAGTGGAAGAGCGTCCAGACGTCCTCGGGGCCGAAGCCGAACTGCTCCCGGGTCTGCTCGAACAGCCGGACGACGTTGGCGTGCGGTATCACGACGCCCTTGGGGCGGCCGGTGGAGCCGGAGGTGAAGATGGCGTAGGCGGGGCTGTCGGGCAGCGGACGGCGTTCGGCGCCGAGCGGGCCGGCCGGGCGGCGGGCGAGGTCGGCGCGCACCTCGGGGCGGGCCAGGGCGAGGACGGGGACCTCGACACCGGCCGGCTCCTCGAAGGTCACCAGGGCCACCGGGGCGGCGTCGCGCAGCAGTTCGGCGCGGCGTTCGGCGGGCAGGGCCGGGTCCAGCGGCAGGTAGGCGGCGCCGCTCTTGAGGACGGCGAGGACGGCCACCACCAGCTCGGTGCTGCGGGGCAGCGCCAGGGCGACGTACCGCTCGGGGCCGGCGCCGAACTCGGCCAGCCGGTGGGCGAGCCGGTCGGCCCGGGCGTCCAGTTCGGCGTAGGAGAGCTGCTCGGCGCCGCAGGTGACGGCCACGGCGCCCGGGGTGCGGGCGGCCTGCTCCTCGAACAGCTCGACCAGGGTGCGCTCGGGGCGGCCCTGGGCGGCGCCGTTCCAGTCGACCAGCAGCCGGCGCCGCTCCTCCTCGGTGGTCCGGGCCAGGACGCGCAGCGGGCGGTCGAGGCCGGCGGCCAGCTCGGTGAGCAGCAGGCAGAGCCGATCGGCGAGGCCGCGCACGGTGGCGGCGTCGAACAGCTCGGGGTCGTAGGCGAGGTCGAAGCCGACCTGCCCGCCCTGGTAGGCGCGCAGCACCAGCGGGAAGTTGGTGGCGTCCCGGGAGGACACCTCGGCCAGGCGCACTCCGGTGCTGGCGGCGTCGGCGTCGTCGAAGGGGTAGTTCTCGAAGGCGACGATGCTGTCGAACAGCGCGCTGCCGGACGGGACGTCGCTGAAGCCGGTGAGTTCGGCGAGCGAGACGGCCGCGTGCCGGCGGGCCTCGGCCTGGTCGTCCTGGAGTTCGCGCAGCCAGTCGGCGGCGGTGCGGGAGCCGTCCACCCGGACCCTCGTGGGCAGGGTGTTGATGAACATGCCGATCATCGACTCGACGCCGGGCAGCTCCTCGGGCCGGCCGGAGACGGTGGTGCCGAACAGGACGTCAGGCTCGCCGCTGTGGCGGGACAGCAGCAGCGCCCAGGCGCCCTGCACCACGGTGCCGAGGGTCAGCCCGGACTGCCGTGCGGTGCGGGCCAGTCGCTCGGATGCCTGCTCGGTCAGGGCGGCGCTGTGGGAGCCGGCCGAGCGGGCCCGGTGGGCCTCGCGCCGCACCCGGTCGGCGGGCAGCGGGGTGGCGGTGGCGAAGCCGTCCAGGACGGACCGCCAGTGGGCCCGGGCGGCCTCGGCGTCCTGCCCGGCCAGCCAGTGCACGTAGTCGGCGAAGGGCCGGCGCACCGCCGGGGCGGGCGCGCCGCCGGTGGTGATCGCCGCGTACTCGGCGAACACGTCGGTGAGCACCTGGGCGAGGCTCCAGCCGTCCAGGATCAGGTGGTGGGAGGTCCACAGCAGCTGGAGCCGGGCCTCGGGCAGCCGGACCAGGGTGAGCCGGGTGAGCGGGGCGGTGGCGATGTCCAGGCCGAGGGCGAGGTCCTCGGCGCGCAGCCGGTCCAGCCGTTCGGCGCGTTCGGCCGGGTCGGCGGCCCGCAGGTCCAGGTGGGTGACGGGCAGTCGCACGCCCCGGCGCACCACCTGGAGCGGGGCGGGGACGCCCTCCCAGACCACCGAGGTGCGCAGTGCGGGCGTCCGGTCGGCGACCCGCTGCCAGGCCAGGGCGAGGGCGTGCGGGTCGGCGACGCCCTCCAGCAGCAGGGCGGCCTGGTCCAGGTAGACGTCGTCCTCGCCGCCGACCAGGCGGTGGAAGAGCATGCCCTCCTGGAGCGGGGTGAGCGGCAGCAGGTCCGTCACGTCCCGGCCGTCGCCGACCAGTTGGTCCAGCTGCTCCTGGTCGAGGCCGGCCAGCGGGAAGTCGGACGGGGTGCGGCCGCCGGCGCCGGGCTCGGCGCAGTGCTCGACGATCGCGGTCAGGGCGGTGAGCACGGCCTCGGCCAGGCCCCGGACGGTGTCGGCCTCGTGGACCTCCTCGCTGTAGTGCCAGGTGAGTTCCAGCTCGCCGTCGGCGACCACGGCGGAGACGTCCAGCAGGTGGTCCAGGGGCTCGTCGGGGGCGAGGTCCCGGCCGGGGGCCTGCCCGGCGGGCGCGAAGTCCCCGGCCGCGGGGGCGGTCCACTGCCCGTGGTAGTTGAAGGAGACCTGCGGCAGCGGGACGTTCCGCAGGGCGGCGGCGCCCGCCGAGGGCGAGCCGAGCCGGGCGAGGGCCTCGTAGCCGAGGCCGCGGCGGGGCACGGCGCGCAGCCGCTCCTTGACCTGCTTGAGGGTGGCGGCCCAGTCGGGGGCGTCGGCGGGGCCGGCCGGGGTGAGGGTGACGGGGTACTGGGTGGTGAACCAGCCGACGGTGCGGGAGAGGTCGAGGTCGTCGAAGAGGTCCTCGCGGCCGTGGCCCTCCAGGGCGACGGTGGCCCGCCCGGTGCCGGTCCAGTCGGCGAGGGCCCGGCCGAGCGCGCTGAGCAGCACGTCGTTGACCTGGGTGCGGTAGACCTCGGGGACCTTGCGCAGCAGCGCCCCGGTGGTGGCCCGGTCGAGCCGGCCGCGCAGGGTGCGCACCGAGCCGGCCGTGGGGGTGCCGGGCCGGTCGACGGGCAGCGGCTCGGCGGGGGTGTTGGTCTCGGCCCTCCAGTACGGCAGGTCCCGGTCCAGGCCGCCGGCCCGGACCAGCTCGGCGAGCCGGTGGGCCCAGTCGGTGAACGCGGTGGGCTCGGGCTCCGGCTCGGGGGCGGTGCCCGCGGCGGCCTGCCGGTAGGCCTGCTCCAGGTCGGCGAGCAGCACCCGCCAGGAGACGCTGTCCACGGCGAGGTGGTGGGCGGTCAGGAACAGCTGGGGGCGGGCGCCGTCGGCGGCGCGGAACAGGACGGCGCGCAGCAGGGCGCCGGTGGCCGGGTCCAGTTCGGCGCGGGCGGCCTCGGCGGCCCGCAGCCGGGTGGCCTCGGGGTCGTGGCCGGGGTCGAGCCGGCTGAGCAGGTTTCCGGCGTCCGCGACCGGTTCCTGGCGCAGGCCGGCCCCGGTTTCGGCGAACCGGGTGCGCAGCGCCGGGTGGGCGGCCACCAGCGCGGTCAGGGCCCGTTCCAGGGCGGGTTCGTCCAGGTCGTACGGGAGGTCGAGCAGCATCGACATGGTGAAGTGCCGCAGCGGTCCGTGGGCGGCGAAGAACCACTCCTGGACGGGGGTGAGCGGCGCGGGCCCGTCCTGGCGGCGCGGCGCGGCGGCGGGTGCCTCGGCGGTGCGGGCCGCGGCGGCCAGGTCGGCGACGGTCTGGTGGCGGAAGACGTCCTGGGAGCCGATCCGCAGGCCCTCGGCGCGGGCCCGGGAGACGGCCTGGATGCTCAGGATCGAGTCGCCGCCGAGTTCGAAGAAGTTGTCGGTGACGCCGACCCTCGGCACGCCGAGCACCTCGGCCCAGATCGCGGCGAGGATCTCCTCCTCGGGGGTGCGCGGGGCGACGAACTCCCCCTCCCGGCCTTCCGCTTCGGGGGCGGGCAGGGCGCGGCGGTCCAGCTTGCCGCTGGTGCCGAGCGGCAGCGCGTCGAGCACGGTGAAGGAGGACGGCACCAGGTGGTCGGGCAGCACCCGGCGCAGGGCCGCGCGCAGTTCGGCGAAGGGCCGGGCGGCGCCCTCGGCGAAGGGCCGGGCGGCGCCCTCGGCGAAGGGCCGGGCGGCGCCCTCGGCGAAGACCAGGTAGGCGGCCAGCCGGTTCTGCCCGTGGGCGTCGGGGACGGCGACCACGGCGGCCGCGGCGACCTCCGGCAGGTCGAGCAGGGCGGCCTCGATCTCGCCGGGCTCGATCCGGTGGCCGCGCACCTTGACCTGGTCGTCGGCGCGCCCGAGGTACTCCAGGCGCCCGTCGGCCGTCCAGCGGGCGAGGTCGCCGGTGCGGTACATCCGGGTGCCGGGCGGGCCGTACGGGTCGGCGAGGAAGCGGGCGGCGGTCAGCCCCGGGCGGCCGGCGTAGCCGCGGGCGACCTGCTCGCCGGCCAGGTGGAGTTCGCCGCTCACCCCGGGTGGCACCGGCCGGAGCCGCCCGTCCAGGACGTAGGCGCGGACGTTGGGCAGCGGGCGGCCGACCAGCGGCCGGTCCCCGCCGTCGATCCGGCAGGCGAGCGCGTCGACGGTGCACTCGGTGGGGCCGTAGTAGTTGTAGGCGGCCACCTCGGGGCGGGCGGCGAGTTCGCGCCAGAGCCGGGGGGCGACGGCCTCGCCGCCGAGCATCAGCACCCGGAGGTGGTGGCGGGGGTCGTCGAGCAGCCCGGCGGGCAGCAGCTGGCGCAGGTAGGAGGGGGTGAGGTCGAGGAAGTCGATCCGGTGCCGGACGACGTACTCGACCAGCGCGGCCGGGTCCATCCGGGTGGTCTCGTCGACGAGGTGCAGCGGGTGGCCGTCGGCCAGCAGCAGCACGCCCTCCAGCGAGGTGTCGAAGGAGAAGGAGGCGGTCAGCGCGACGTTCAGCGGCCCGCCGCCGGCGTCGGCGACGAAGCCGGCCCGGTGGGCGGCGAGCAGGTGGGCCAGGGCGCGGTGCGGGACGGTGACGCCCTTGGGGCGGCCGGTGGAGCCGGAGGTGTAGAGCACGTACGCGGTGGTGGAGAGGTCGGGCTCGGGAAGCGGGCCGGCGTCGGTGTCAATGTCAGTGTCCGCCAGGGCGCGCAGCGTCTCCTCGTCCAGCAGCAGCGCCGGGCGGGCGTCCTCCAGCAGGTAGCGGACGCGCTCCTCGGGCAGTGCAGGGTCCAGCGGGAGGTAGCCGGCGCCGGCCTTCCAGACCGCGAGGAGGGCCACCACCAGCTCGGCGGTGCGCGGCAGCCGCAGCGCGACCAGCCGTTCGGGGCCGGCGCCGTGGGCGACCAGCCGGCGGGCGAGCCGTTCGGCGCGGGCGTCGAGGGTCGCGTAGTCCAGCCGCTCCTCCCCGGCGACCAGGGCCGGGGCGTGCGGGGTCAGGGCCGCTCGGCGGCGGAACAGTTCGGGGAGGCCGACGGCCTCGACGGGCAGCGCGGTGCCGCTCCACTCCCGGGTGACCTGCTCCGTCTCCCGCGCGGAGAGCAGCGGCAGGGTGGCGAGCGGGCGGTCGGGTTCGGCGGCGGCGCCCTCCAGCAGCCGCAGCAGCTGGTCGGCCATCCGGCCGGCGGTGGGGGCGTCGAAGAGGTCGGCGCGGTACTCCAGGACGCCGGTGAGCGCCTCGCCGTCGGGGACGAACTCGACGCTGAGGTCGAAGGTGGCGGCCTGCCGGGGCACGGTGACCGGGGCGGTGGCGAGTCCGTGCGGGTCGCCGGCGGCGGGCGGGGCGGGGTGCAGCAGCACCAGCACGTCGAACAGCGGGTTGCGGCCGGCCTCGCGGGGCGCGCCGACCGCCTCGACGAGCCGCTCGAAGGGCGTGTCGCCGTGGGCGAGGGCGTCGTTGCCGGTCTCGGTGGCGGCCGTGAGCAGCTCGCGGAAGGACCCGTCGGGCACCACCCGGGTGCGCAGCACCACCGTGTTGACGAAGCAGCCGACGGCCCGTTCCAGCTCGGTGCGGGTGCGGCCGGCCATCAGCGTGCCGACGGTGACGTCCTCCTGCCCGGACCAGCGGGCCAGCAGCGCCTGGGTGCCGGCCACCAGCGCGGTGTTGAGGGTGCCCTGGCGTTCGGCCGCGAGTGCGCGCAGCCGGGCGGTGAGCGGCGCGGGGACGGTGAAGGTGTGCAGGGCGCCGGGGCCGGCCTCCTCGCCGCGCCGCGGGTGGTCCAGCGGCAGCTCGGGCGGCACCGCGCCGACCAGCTTCTCCCGCCAGTGGGCGAGTTGCTTCTCCAGCCGGTCGCCGGAGAGCTGCTCGCGCTGCCACACCGCGAAGTCCGGGTACTGGGCGGCGACTTCGGGCAGGGCGGGCTCGGCGCCGCGAGCCAGGGCGTCGTAGGCGGTGCACAGCTCGTCCAGCACGACGCCCATCGACCAGCCGTCGGTGACGATGTGGTGGGCGGTCAGCTGCAGCACGTGGGCCTGCGGCGACTCGGCCACCAGCAGGGCGCGCAGCAATGGCCCTCGGGCGAGGTCGAAGGGCCGGGAGTACTCCTGGAGCAGGACGTCGTCGAGGCTCTCCCCCGCGGCCCGCTCCCGGACCGGCAGCTCCACCGGGCCGGCCGCCCGGACGGTCTGCACGGGCCGGCCGTCGGCCTCGGTGAAGGTGGTGCGCAGCGCCTCGTGGCGCGCGACCACGGCGGTGAGCGCCGCGGCGAGCGCCGCGTGGTCCAGTGCTCCGGTGAACCGCAGGGCGACGGCGCTGTTGTAGCGCGGGTCCCCGGGGCGCAGCCGGTCCAGGAACCAGAGCCGCTGCTGGACGAAGGAGGGCGGCAGCGGACGGCTGCGGTCGGCGCGCGGGATGGCCCGTTCGGCGGCCGCCTGGGCCCCGCCGGCCCGGCCGGCCAGGCGTTGGCGCAGGGCCTCGCGCAGGTCGGCGGGCAGGGCGGCGGCGCGGTCTCGCTTCGACGTCGTCATGGTCGGCTCCTCACCGTTCGTCATCGTCGGGGCGGCCGGAGTCGGCGGCTTCGTCGGGGTTGCCGGGGGCGGACTCCTCCGGTCCGTCCAGCGCGGCGGCATCGAGTCCGTCCAGCGCGGCGGCTTCGAGTTCGCTGAGCACCAGGTCCTCCACCAGGTCGGCCAGGGCGGCCACGGTGCGGGAGACCAGCACGTCGCGGGGGGTGAGCGTGACGCCGAAGGCGTCGTTGGCCCGAGAGGCGATCAGCAGGGCGCGCATGGAGTCGCCGCCCAGCTGGAAGAAGTCGTCGGTGGCGCCGACGGCGGTGTGCAGGGTCTCGGCCCAGATCTCCGCCACCGCCTCCTCGGTGGGGGTGCGGGGCGCGACCCGCCCGGCCGGCCCGGCCTCCTCCGGTGCGGGGGCGGGCAGGGCGGCGCGGTCGGTCTTGCCGCTCGCGGTGAGCGGGAAGCGCTCCAGCACGGCGAAGGCCGAGGGCACCATGTGCCCGGGCAGCGAGCGGGCGGCCAGGGCGCGCAGTTCGGCGCCGGTCGGTGGTTCGGTGCCGGGGGCGGCCAGCAGGTGGGCGACCAGCCGGGGCAGCCCGGGCTCGTCCTCCCGGATGCTCACCACGGCGTCCAGCACGGCCGGGTGGCGGGTCAGCACGGCCTCCACCTCGCCCGCCTCGATCCGGTGTCCGCGCAGTTTGAGCTGGTGGTCGGTGCGGCCCAGGTAGTGCAGTTCGCCGTGGCGGTCGCGGCGCACCAGGTCCCCGGTGCGGTACATCCGGGTGCCGGGCGGCCCGTACGGGTCGGCGGTGAAGCGGGCGGCGGTCAGGCCGGGGCGGCCGAGGTAGCCGCGGGCCAGGGCCGGTCCGCTGAGCCACAGTTCGCCGGGAACGCCGTCGGGCACCGGCCGCAGCCGGGCGTCCAGGACGTACGCGCCGGTGGCGGGCAGCGGGCGGCCGATCGGCGGGGCGGCGCCGTCCGCGGTCAGCGGCGCGGACCAGGTGGCGACCACGGTGGCCTCGGTGGGGCCGTAGGAGTTGACCATCCGGTGGTGCGGGGCCCAGCGGGCGACCAGCTCGGCGCCGCAGGCCTCGGCGCCGACGATCAGGGTCTTCAGCGCGGGCAGGCTGCCGGGGGTGTCGGCCGGCAGGGTGGCCAGGGCGGCGGGCGGCAGCAGGGTGTGGGTGATGCCCTCCGCCCGCAGCAGCCCGGCCAGTTGGGCGCCGAGCAGGGGGCCGGGCTCGGGCACCACCAGCCGGGCGCCGTGCGGCAGGGCCAGGCACAGTTCGAGCACCGAGGCGTCGAAGCTGGGGGTGGCGAAGGCCAGCACCCGGTCCCCGGGGGCGATCCGGTAGTGCTCGGCCTCGGCGGCGGCGAAGGCGGCCAGGCCGCGGTGGGTGACGACGACGCCCTTGGGGGTGCCGGTGGAGCCGGAGGTGAAGATGACGTAGGCCGGGTCGTCCGGGTCGAGCGGGCGGGTCCGGTCGGCGTCGGTCGGGCGGTGGTCCGGGGCTCCGTCCGAGGCGGCCAGGAGTTCGGCGACATCCTTGGCGTCCAGGGTCAGGGCGGGCGCCGCGTCGCGCAGCATCGCCTCGATCCGCTCCTCGGGGTAGTGCGGGTCGACGGGCAGGAACGCGGCGCCGGTCTTCGCCACGGCCAGTTCGGCGAGCACGGTGTCCGCCGATCGGGGCAGCAGCAGGGCGACGATCTCCCCGGGGCCGGCGCCGCGCGCGATCAGCCGGTGGGCGAGGCGGTCGGCGTGGGCCTCGGCCTCGGCGTAGGTCAGCTCCCGGCCGGCGGCGCTCAGGGCGACGGCCCGCGGCCACCGGTCCGCGGCGGCCTCGACCAGGGCGGGCAGGGTCATCGGGGGCACCGGGGCGAGCGCCGGGCGGGCCGGGCCACGCAGCAGCCGCTCGCGTTCGCCGGGCGGCAGCAGGTCCAGCTCGTCCAGCGGGGTGGTGCCGTCCGAGTCGGCCAGCGCGGACAGGGTGTGCAGCAGCTGGTCGGCGAGGCGGCCTGCGGTCTCCCGGTCGAGGTGGCGGGGGTCGTGGCCGAGTTCCACGGCGAGCCGCTCGCCGGGCGAGACGACCACGGTGAGCGGGTAGTTGGTGGCCTCCCGGGCGTCCAGTTCGCGTACCAGCAGGCCGTACGCGCCGGCCGTGGCGTCGCCGACCGGGTAGTTCTCGAAGACCACCAGGCTGTCGAACAGCTCGGTGCCCGGCGGGACCTGGCTCAGCCCGTGCATCCGCGCCAGCGGCAGGTGGTCGTGGCGGCGGTCTTCGGCCTGCTCCTCCTGGAGGGCGCGCAGCCAGTCGGCGCACGGCTGCCGGCCGTCGACGGCGACCCGGGCCGGCAGGGTGGTGATGAACAGGCCGACGATGTCGTCGGAGCCGGGCAGGTCGGTGGGCCGGCCGGAGACGGTGGTGCCGAAGCAGACCCGCCGTTCGCCGCTCCAGCGCGACAGCAGCAGCGCCCAGGCGCCCTGGACCACGGTGTTGAGGGTCAGCCGGTGGCGGCGGGCGAACTCCTGGAGCCGCTCGGTGCTCGCCTCGTCCAGCCGGTGCGAGAGCCAGTCCCCGGAGCGGGCGGTGTCGCCCGGGGCGGGCCGGCGGTCGTAGGGCAGCGCGGTGGGGGCGGTGAGGTCGGCCAGTACGCCGCGCCAGTGCTCGACGGCGGCGGCGGTGTCGCGGGCGGCGAGCCAGCCGACGTAGTCGGCGAAGGGCCGGCGCTCGGGCAGGGCGGGCCGCTCGCCACGGGCGAGGGCGGCGTGGGCGGCCAGCACGTCCGCGAGGACGTGGAAGACGCTCCAGCCGTCCAGCAGCACGTGGTGGAACTCCCACACCACCCGGACGGCGTCCGGGCCGAGCCGGATCAGGTCGAGCCTCAGCAGCGGGGCCCGGTCCAGGGCGAGCGGCCGGCCCCGGCGGTCGGCGAGCAACTCCTCCAGCCGGTCGCGCTGTTCGGCCGCCGTCAGGGCGCTCCAGTCGTGTTCGGTGACCGGCAGCGCGGCCTCACGGTGGACCAGCTGGAGCGGTACGGGGACGTCGCGCAGCACCACGGAGGTGCGCAGCACCGGGGTGCGGTCGACGACGTGCTGCCAGGCGGCGGCCAGCAGGCCCACGTCCCGGGCGCCGTCCAGGACGAAGGTGATCTGCTCGACGTACAGGCCGTGTTCGGCCTCGTCCAGGCCGTGCACCACCATGCCGGTCTGGGTGGGGGTGAGCGGCTGGATCTGCGTCACCTCCCGTCCGCTGCCGGCCAGTCGGTCGACGGCGGCCTGGTCGAGGCCGGCCAGCGGGAAGTCGGAGGGGGTGCGGCCGCCGGCGCCGGGTTCGGCGCAGTGGCGGACGATCTCCCGCAGCTCGTCCAGCAGTTCGGCGGCCAGCCTGGCGACCGTCCCGCCGTGGTGCACCGCGCGGGAGTAGGACCAGGTGAAGGAGAGCCGGCCCTCGGTGACCTGCCCGAGCACGTCCAGCAGGTGGGGGCGGCGGGCCGTGCGGTCCATGCCGCCGGTGAGCGGGCCGGCCGGGGCGTGCAGCAGGCCGCCGGGGGTGGCGGTCCGGTCCTGCCGGCCCAGGTAGTTGAAGCCGATCCGCGGCAGGGCCAGGCCCGGCACGGGCCGCAGGTGGCGCAGGGCGCCGTGGCCGAGGCCGCCGCCCGGGACGGCGCGCAGGCTCTCCTTGACGGCCTTCAGGGCGGTGCCGGTGTCGGCGCCCGGGGGCACGTCCAGGGCGACGGGGTACATCGTGGTGAACCAGCCGACGGTGCGGGACAGGTCGACGCCGTCGAGGAGTTCCTCGCGGCCGTGGCCCTCCAGGGCGACCAGCACCCGGCTGCGTCCGGTCCAGCGGGCCAGGACCCGGCCGAGGGCGCAGAGCAGGACGTCGTTGACCCGGGTGCGGTAGGCGTCGGGGACGTCCTGGAGGAGTCGGCGGGTGTCCTCGGCGCCCAGGGCGAAGGTGAGTGACTCCTCGGTGTCGGCGGTGTTGGCGCCGTCCAGGTCGGTGGGCAGGGTGTCGTCCAGGCCGGTGGGCGGGGTGTCGTCCACCAGGCCCTGCCAGTACGGGAGTTCCTGGTCGAAGCCGCCGGCCGCGGTGTGCGCGGAGAGCCGCTCGGCCCAGGCCCGGAAGGAGGTGGTCTTGGCGCCGAGGTCGGGCAGCTCGCCCGCGGCCAGGGCGCGGTGGGCGCGCTCCAGGTCCTCCAGCAGGATCCTCCAGGACACCGCGTCGACGACCAGGTGGTGCGCGGCCAGCAGCAGCACCGGGCGGGGCTCGCCGGGGAAGCGGCAGAGCGCGGCCCGCAGCAGCGGTCCGGCGGCCAGGTCGAAGCCGTCGGCCAGGCGCTCGCCGAGCTCCCGCAGGACGGCCTCCCGCCGCTCGCCCCCGGCGGCCTCGTGGACGCGCAGGTCGGGGGCCTGGCCGGGGGCGGTGCCGTGCTGGCGCCACCGGCCGTCGGCGAGCGGTTCGTAGCGCATCCGCAGGGCGTCGTGGTGGTCCAGGACGGCGGCCAGGGCGGCGCGCAGGGTGGGCTCGTCGGTGTCGGGGGCGAGGGTGAAGGAGACGGACTGGGTGAGCCGGGCCGGGTCGCCGTCGAGGGTGTCCAGCAGCCAGTGCTGGACGGGGGTGAGTGGGGCGTCGCCGGTGACGGCGCCCTGGTCGGCGGCCTGCTCGGGGCGCGGCGACCGTTCGGCGGCGCGGGCGAGTTCGGCCAGGGTCTGGTGGGCGAACAGGTGGCGGGGGGTCAGCGCGAGGCCGGCCCGGCGGGCCGCCGAAACGATCTGGATGCCGAGGATGGAGTCCCCGCCGAGGGCGAAGTAGTTGTCGTCGGCGCTCACTTCGGGCACGCCGAGCACCTCGCGCCAGATCGCGGCGAGGGCCCGCTCGGTGTCGGTGCCCGGCTGCCGGTCGCTCCCGGTGCCCTGGGCGGCGGGGACGGGGACGGGCAGGGCGCGCCGGTCCAGCTTGCCGGTGGCGCCGAGCGGCAGCCGCTCCAGCGGCACCACCAGGGCGGGCACCAGGTGGTCGGGCAGGGTGCGGCCGAGGAAGTCCCGCCACTCGCGCGGGTCGGGCAGGGCGCCGTCGCGCGGCACCGCGTAGCCGACCAGCCGCTTGTGGCCGTCCTGGTCGACCACCCGGGCGGCCGCGGCCGCCACCATGGGGTGGCGGGCCAGCGCGGCCTCGACCTCGCCGAGTTCGATCCGGAAGCCGCGCACCTTGACCTGGTCGTCGGCGCGGCCGAGGTAGTCGAGTTCGCCGTCGGCGCTCCAGCGCACCCGGTCGCCGGTGCGGTACATCCGGCTGCCGGGCGGGCCGTACGGGTCGGGCAGGAAGCGCCCGGCGGTCAGCCCGGGGCGGCGCAGGTAGCCGCGTGCCACGCCGGTGCCGGCCAGGTACAGCTCCCCCGGCGCGCCGACGGGCACCGGGCGCAGCCGCTCGTCCAGGACGTAGGCGCGGGCGCCGCCGACGGGCCGGCCGATCGGCGGGTCGCGGTCCGGGTCGGCGGGGTCGCAGGTGTGGGCGGTGGCGTAGACGGTGGCCTCGGTGGGGCCGTAGATGTTGAGCACCCGGCAGCCGGGGACGGCCTCGCGGACCTGGCGCACGGTGCGGGCGGGCAGTCCCTCGCCGGCCAGCACCACGGTGTCCGCGGCGAGGTGGACGGTGCCGTCGGCGAGCAGTCCGCCGAGCGCGGAGGGCACGGCGCTCAGCAGGCCCGCGCGCAGCGGGCCGGGCCGCTCGGCCAGGGCCAGCAGGTCGCGCAGCAGTTCCACGCGGCCGCCGGAGAGCAGCGGCGCGAAGATCTCGAACACCGAGACGTCGAAGTTGAGCGAGGTGGCGGCGAGCACGTGCTCCAGGCCGTGGCCGGCGAACTCGGCGGCGGCCCAGTCGGTCAGGGCGAGCACCGAGGCATGGGCGACCACCACGCCCTTGGGGCGGCCGGTCGAGCCGGAGGTGTGGATGACGTACGCGGGGTGCTCCGGGAGCAGGGCGCCGTGCCGCTCCTCCTCGCGTACGGGCTCGGCGGGGGCGGCGGCGAGCCGTTCCCGGCAGGCGGGGTCGTCCAGGACGATCCGGGCGTACGGGCCGTCCGGCAGCCGCTGCCCGGCGTCCGCGCCGGTGACCACGGCGTCGGGCCGGACGTCCTCGAAGAGGTAGGCGATCCGCTCGGCCGGGTAGCCGGGGTCGACGGGCAGGTACGCGGCGCCGCTCTTGAGCACCGCGAGCAGTGCCACGGCCAGCTCGACGGTGCGGGGCAGGGCGAGCGCGACGAAGCGCTCGGGGCCGGCCCCGGCCTCGATCAGCAGCCGGGCCAGCCGGTTGGAGCGTTCGTCCAGCTCCCGGTAGGTCAGCTGTTCGTCGCCGGAGCGGACGGCCGGGGCGTCGGGGGTGCGGGCGGCCTGCCGGGCGAAGGCCTGCGGCACGGTCCGCCGGGGCGCCTCGCGCACCGGGCCGGCGAGGCGGTCCAGCAGGGCGCGCCCCTCGGCCGGGTCCAGCAGCGGCAGGTCGCCGGCCGTCCGGTCGAGGCCGGCGGCCATCCCCGCGAGCAGGGTGCGCAGGCTCGCGCCGAGCCGTTCGACGGTGGCGGCGTCGAAGGCGGCCGGGTCGTGGTCCAGGCTGACCTCGATGTCCGCGCCGGGTGCCACCACCACGCTGAGCGGGTAGCTGGTCGGCTCCAGCACGTGCTCGGTCTCCACGCCGAGGCCGTGCCTGGTCAGCGACTCGGCGTCGAAGGGGTAGTTCTCGAAGACCACGATGCTGTCGAACAGGGCGGTGCCGCCGGGCAGTTCGCTCCAGCCCTGGAGCTGGGCCAGCGAGACGGCGTCGTGCCGGCGGGCCTCGGACTGCTGGTCCTGCACCTCCCGCAGCCAGTCCAGCAGCGGGCGGGCGGCGTCGATCCGCACCCGGGTCGGCAGGGCGTTGATGAACAGCCCCACCATCGAGGTGACGCCGGGCAGTTCGGCGGGCCGGCCGGAGACGATGGTGCCGAAGACCACGTCCTGCCCGCCGCCGTAGCGGGAGAGCAGCAGCGCCCAGGCGCCCTGGAGCACGGTGTTGACGGTCAGCCCGGCCTGCCGGGCGGTGTCGCGCAGCCGGTCGGACAGCTCGGGGCCGAGCGCGACCCGTACCGAGGCCGAGGAGGAGGCGCGGTGGGCGCCGGCCGGGCGGCGGTCCCGGGGCAGTTCGGTGGGGGCGGGGAAGCCGGCCAGGGTGTCGCGCCAGTACCCCTCGACCTGCGCCCGGTCCTGGCCGGCCAGCCAGCGCAGGTAGTCGGCGTAGGGCGCACGCTCCACCGGGGCGGGGGCGCGGCCGGCGGTGAGGGCGGCGTAGCGCTCGCAGACCTCGTCGAAGACCTGGGCGGCGCTCCAGCCGTCGAGCAGCACGTGGTGGAAGGTCCACACCACCCGCACCCGGGTCGGGGTCAGCCGGATCAGGGTCAGCCGCAGCAGCGGCGCGACGCCGAGGTCGAGCCCGGCCGCGCGGTCCTCGGCGAGCAGCCGGGCGGTGTCCCGCTCGACCTGCTCGGCGGGGCGGCCGCTCCAGTCGTGGTGGGTCACCGGGACGGCGGCCCGGTGCCGGACGACCTGGAGCGGTTCGGCGCCGTCCTGCCAGCTGAGCCGGGTGCGCAGGATGGCGTTGGCGTCGGCGGTCTGCTGCCAGGCCTCGGCCAGCGCGTGCGGGTCGGTGACCCCGGACAGCACCAGCTGCACCTGGTTGACGTAGGTGTCGCCGTCCGGGTCGAGCAGGCTGTGGAAGAGCATCCCGGCCTGCATCGGCGTCAGCGGGTAGACGTCGGCGACGGATCGGCCGTCCCCGGCGATCCGATCCACCGCCGCCTGGTCGAGCCGGGCGAGCGGGAAGTCGGACGGGGTGCGGCCGCCGGCGCCGGGCTCGGCGCAGTGGGCGACGATCTCCTCCAGCGCGCCCAGCATGGCCCGCGCCAGCCCGTCGACGGTGCTCGCGTGGTGCCGGCCGGCGCTGAAGTACCAGCCGATCTCCAGCCGACCGTCCTCGACCCGGGCGACGACGTCCAGCAGGTGGGGGCGCTCGGTGCCGGGGGCCTCCGTGCCGCCGAGGCCGCCTGGGACGGCGCGGACCAGGGCGGCGCCGTCGGCGGACCAGTCGAAGCGGCCCAGGTAGTTGAAGCTGATGCCGGGGGCGGGCGCGTCGGCGAGCGCCCCGTCCCGGGCGAGGTGGCGCAGCGCGCCGTAGCCGAGGCCGCGGTCGGGCACGGCCCGCAGCTGTTCCTTGACGGCCTTGAGCGCCGTGCCCCAGTCGCCCGCCGGGACGTCCAGGGCGACGGGGAAGAGCGAGGTGAACCAGCCGACCGTACGGGACAGGTCGAGGCCGTCGAACAGGCCGTCCTCGCGGCCGTGGCCCTCCAGGCCGACGGCGACGGTGCGGCGTCCGGTCCAGTCGGCGAGCACCCGGCCGAGCGCGGTGAGCAGCACGTCGTCGATCCGGGTGCGGTAGACGGCGGGGACGTGGCGCAGCAGGGCGTCGGTGCGTTCGCGGTCCAGCCGGACGGTCACCTCGCGCAGGTCGGCGGCGGTGTTGCCGCCCTCGCCGTCCACCGGCAGCGGCTCGGCACAGGCCCGGGCGGCGGCCGCCCAGTGGGCGCGCTGTCCGGCGAAGCCGCCGGCCGCGGTGTGCCCGGCCAGCCGGCGGGCCCACTCCCGGACGGAGCTGGTGCGGGCGGGCAGCCGCAGCGGGCGGCCCTCGACGGCCTGCCGGTAGGCGGTCTCCAGGTCCTCCAGCAGGACCCGCCAGGAGACGCCGTCGACGGCCAGGTGGTGGACGGCCAGCTGCAGCCGGTCGGGCCGGGTGCCGTCACCTGTGAGGAGACGGGCGGTGAGCAGCGGGCCGCCGTCCAGCCGGAAGGAGCGGTCCGCGGCCTCGTCCGCGGCGCCCGGCGCGCACACCTCCAGCAGCTCGGGGGCGGCCTCGTCGGCGGGGGCGCAGTGCTGCCGCCAGGTGCCGTCCTCGGCGCGGGTGAAGCGGGAGCGCAGCGCGTCGTGGTGCGCCCACAGGGCGGCCAGCGCCCGGCGCAGGGCCTGCGGGTCGACGGCGCCGGGGGCCTCCACCACGACGGACTGGTCGAACTGCCCGGCGTGCGGCGGGTTCGGGTCGAGGAACCAGTGCTGGATCGGCGTCAGGCCGACCTCGCCGCTGACGGGTTCGGTGCCGGCCACGGTGACGGCGCTGCCGGCGGCCGCGGCCAGGGCGGCGACGGTGGGGTGCCGGAAGAGGTCGCGCGGGGAGAGCGCGAGTCCGGCGGCGCGGGCCCGGGAGACGACCTGGATGCTCAGGATGGAGTCGCCGCCGAGCAGGAAGAAGTCGTCGTCCAGCCCGACCCGTTCGACGCCGAGCAGCTCGGACCAGATCGCGGCGAGCAGCCGTTCGCGGTCGGTGCCGGGGGCGCGGTGGGGGCGGTCGCCGCCCGCCGACCAGTCGGGGACGGGGAGCCTGCGGCGGTCCACCTTGCCGTTGGCGGTGAGCGGGAGTTCGGGCAGGGTGACGAAGGCCGCGGGCAGCATGTAGTCGGGCAGGTCGGCGGCCAGGTGGGCGCGCAGTTCGGCGGCGCCGGGCGGCTCGGCGCCCTCGGCGGGCACTAGGTGGGCGGCGAGGCGCTTGCGTCCGGCGTCCTGGTGCAGCGAGACGACGGCCTCGGCGACGGCCGGGTGGGCGGTGAGCCTGGCCTCGATCTCGGCGGGTTCGATCCGGAAGCCGCGGATCTTGATCTGGTCGTCGGCGCGGCCGACGAAGTGCAGTTCGCCGTCCTCGCTCCACCGGACGGTGTCGCCGGTGCGGTACATCCGGCCGCCGGGCGGGCCGAAGGGGTCGGCGAGATAGCGGGCGGCGCTCTCGCCGGGGCGGCCCGCGTAGCCGCGGGCGAGGCCGGCCCCGGCGATGTACAGCTCGCCGGTGACGCCCGGGGGCTGCGGCTGGAGCGCGCCGTCCAGGACGTACACCCGGGTGTTGTCCAGCGGGCGGCCGATCGGCAGGACGGCGGGCAGGTCGTCGCCGGCCCGGAAGGCCCGGCGGGTGGCGAAGGTGGTGGTCTCGGTCGGGCCGTAGCCGTCGACCACGGTGAGGCCGGGGCAGGCCGCCAGGACCTTGCGGACGGCGGCGCCGGGCACCGCCTCGCCGCCGGTCCACACCTCGCGGGCGCCGCGCAGGCAGCCCGGGTCCTCCTGGGCGAGCAGCCGGAACAGGCCGGCGGTCAGCCACAGGAAGCGCACGCCCCGCTCGGTGACGGCGTGCCGGACGGCGGCGGCGTCCAGGTCCTGCGGCGGGGCGAGGACGGCGGTGCCGCCGCGCAGCAGCGGCACCCAGAGTTCGTAGGTGGCGGCGTCGAAGGCGTGCGGGGAGTGCACCAGCACCCGGTCGTGGCCGGCGAAGGCGCGGTCCAGGGCGAGTGCGGCGACGTCCCGGCGGCGCACCGCGACGCCCTTGGGGGTGCCGGTGGAGCCCGAGGTGAACATCAGGTACTGGACGTTGTCGGGGTGGACGGCCGCCGGGGCCGGGGCCGGGGCCTGCCGGTCGCCGGGCAGGTCCACCCGCAGCACCCGCTCGGCGGGGCGCAGTTCGGCGGCCGCACCCGCCCGGTGGGCGTCGGTGAGCAGCAGGTCCGCGCCGGCCTCGGCCAGCATCCGGTGCAGCCGCTCGCGCGGCGCCCGGCCGTCCAGCGGCACGTACACCCCGCCGGTGCGGACCAGCGCCAGCTGGGCGACGACCAGGTCGACGGAGCGTTCCATCAGCACCCCGACGGGCTGCTCGACCCGGACCCCGTGCGCGGTCAGCCGTGCGGCCAGCTCGGCGGCCAGGGCGTCGAGTTCGCGGTACGTCAGGTGTCGGTCGCCGGCCTCCAGGGCGATCGCGCCGGGGGTGCGGAGCACCTGGGCGGCGAACAGCTCGGCGATGTCGGCGGCGGGCTCCTCGGCGGCGGTGGCGTTCCAGTCGACCAGGACGCGCCGGCGCTCCTGCCCGGTCAGCAGCGGCAGCCGCGCGGGCGGGCGGTGGGCGCCCTCGGGCAGGCCCGCCAGGACGGCGGTGAGCTGCCCGGCGAGCCTGCGCACCGTGGCTTCGTCGAACAGCCGCGGGTCGTAGCAGAGCCGCAGCGACAGTTCCGGGCCCGGGTAGGCCAGCAGGGCGAGCGGGTAGTTGGTGGTCTCGATGCCGTCCAGCTCGCGCAGCCGCAGGCCGTGGGCGTCGGCCGCGTCCTCGTCGACCGGGTAGTTCTCGAAGACCACCAGGCTGTCGAACAGGGCGGTCTGCTCGGGCAGTTCGGTGCAGGATCGCATCCGGACGAGCGGGACGAAGCCGTGCCGCCGGTCCTCGCTCTGCTCGCGCTGGAGGGCCCGCAGCCAGTCGAGCAGGGTGCCGTCGGCGGGCAGCGTGGTGCGGGTCGGCAGGGTGGTGATGAACAGGCCGGTCATCGTCTCGACGCCGGGCAGCTCGGGCGGCCGCCCGGAGGAGGTGGTGCCGTACACCACCTCGGCCCGCCCGGCCTGGCGGCCCAGCAGCACCGCCCAGGCGCCCTGGACGAGCGTGTTGAGGGTCAGCCCGGAGCCGCGCGCGAGGTCCTCCAGGGCCCTGGTCGCGGCGGCGGGCAGGGTGAACGGCACGGCCCGGGTGGACTCCGCGCGGTGGCTGCGCACCGGCTCCCGGTCGTACGGCAGCGGTGTGGCCTCGGCCAGTCCGGCGAGGCGGGTGCGCCAGTGCCGTTCGGCCTCGGCGTGGTCGCGCTCGGCCAGCCAGGCCAGGTAGTCGCGGTAGGGGCGGCGCTCCGGCACGGTGCCGTACGGGACTTCCGCTCCCGGGCCGGCCAGGGCGGCTCCCGAACGGACCAGGGCGGCGTGCACCGCGAAGACGTCGGAGAGCACCTGGAACAGGCTCCAGCCGTCCAGCACCAGGTGGTGGAAGGACCAGAGCACCCGCACCCGGCCGTCCGAGAGCCGGATCAGCAGCAGCCGCTGCAGCGGGGCCTTCGCCAGGTCGAGGCCGCGGGCCCGGTCGCGGTCCAGCAGTTCGGCCGTCCGGGTGCGGCGCTCCTCCTCGGGCAGCTCGCGCCAGTCCAGGTGGGTGACGGGCACGGCCACCCGGCGGTGCACCACCAGCAGCGGCTCGGGCACCTCCTGCCAGCGGACGTGGGCGCGCAGCACCGCGGTGCGGTCGGTGACCCACTGCCAGGCCTCGGCGAGGCGCGCCGGGTCGGGCACCCCGTCGAGGACGAAGTCCAGCTGCTGGAAGTAGGCGCCGCTGTCCTCCTCGGCGAGGCCGTGGAAGAGCATGCCGGACTGGGTCGGGGTGAGCGGCAGGACGTCCTCCACCGCGCCCGGGTCGGCGCCGGTGATCCGGTCGACCGCCGCCTGGTCGAGCCGGGCCAGCGGGAAGTCGGACGGGGTGCGCCCGGCGGCGCCGGGGCGGGCCGCGTGGCGGGCGAGGTCGGCCAGCTCCGCGGCGAAGCGCCGGGCCAGCGCCTCGACGGTCCCGCCGCGGTGGACGGCGGCGGAGTGGAACCAGGTGAACTCCAGCGCGTCGCCGTCCAGGCGGCCGACCACCTCCAGCGGGTGGGGGCGTTCGACGGCCGGGTCGGCGTCCAGCTCCAGCGGCCGGAAGGTGCCGCGGAACAGCCCGTCCTGGTCGTCCGGCAGGGCGATGCGGCCCAGGTAGTTGAAGCCGATCCGGGCCGGCGGGATCTCGGGCGCGGTGCCGGGGCGGCCGAGGTGGCGCAGCGCCTCGAAGCCGAGGCCGCGCCGGGGGACGGCCCGCAGCTGCTCCTTGACCTGCTTGAGGACGGTGTCCCAGTCGGCTCCGGCGGGGGCGGCCAGGGCGACGGGGTGGCGGGTGGTGAACCAGCCGACCGTACGGCTGAGGTCGAGGTCGGGGAACAGCTCCTCGCGCCCGTGGCCCTCGACGTCCACCACGACCCGCTCCAGGCCGCTCTCCGCGCACAGCGCCCGGCCGAGCGCGCTCAGCAGCACGTCGTTGGCCTGGGTGCGGTAGGTGTCGGGCAGGGTGCGCAGCAGGGCGGCGGTGTCGGCGGCGCTCAGCCGGACGGTGACGGAGCGTTCGGTGGCGTAGGTGTCCGGGCCGTCCAGCTCCGCCGCGAACGGCTCGGCGCTCGGCGCGGGAACGGCCCGCGCCCAGTAGGCGCTCTCGTCCTCGAAGCCGCCCCCGGCGGCGAAGTCGCTCAGCCGCTCGGACCACTGCCGCAGCGGGGAGGACTTCGCCGGAAGCGCGGCGGCCCCGTCCCGGCCGTCGCGGCGGGCGCGGTAGGCGGTGTCGAGGTCCTCCAGCAGCACCCGCCAGGAGACCCCGTCCACCACCAGGTGGTGCACCGCCAGGTGCAGGACGGGCGGGCGCCCCTCGGCGCGCTCGTGCAGCACGGCGCGCAGCAGCGGCCCGCCGCCGCCCAGGTCGTAGGGGCCGAAGTGCGGGGTGTCGCGGTCCGGGCCGGTGTGCCGGGGCAGGGGGATCCGGGCGGCCGGATCCTGGATCCGCCACCGGACGGCCCCGGCGTCGTCCGGGGCGGTGAAGGCCGAGCGCAGCGCGTCGTGGTGGGCGACCAGGTCGTTCAGGGCGTCCTCCAGCGCCGCCCGGTCGAGGTCGTCGGGCAGCAGCAGGGAGAGCGCCTGGCCGAAGTGGCCGGCCCGGCCGGCGGCCAGCTCGAACCACCAGCGCTGGATCGGGGTCGGCACGGCGTCGCCGGTGGCGGCGACCGGCGCGGGGGCGGCCGGGGCCTGGGCGTCCTCCGCGGCCAGGGCGAGCGCGGCGACGGTCTGGTGACGGTAGAGGTCCCGGGAGGTCACCGCCAGTCCGGCCTGCCGGGAGCGGGCCACCACCTGGATGCCGAGGATGGAGTCGCCGCCGAGGTCGAAGAAGTTGTCGTCGGCGCCGACCCGCTCCAGCCGCAGCACCTCGGCCCAGATGCCGGCGAGCGCGCGTTCGGCGGGCGTGCGGGGGGCGACGTGGCGGGTGGCGGGCGCGACCGGTCCCGGGTCGGGCAGCCGGCCGCGGTCGAGGGTGCCGTCGGGGCCCAGCGGCAGGGCGGTCAGCGGCACCACGACGGCGGGGACCAGGTGGTCGGGCAGGGTCAGGGCGAGGGTGCGGCGCACCGCCTCGGGCTCGATCCGGCCGCCGGGGACGGGCACGGCGTAGCCGACCAGCCGCCCGGTGCCCTCGGTGAGGACGACGGCCGCCTCGGCCACGCCCGGGCAGCGCCGCAGCGCCTGCGCCGCCTCCTCCGGGTCGGTCTGTAGCCCCCGGGGCTCGGCCCAGTGCTCGACCCGGCCGAGGTGCTCCAGTTCGCCGTCGGCCGTCCACCGCACCAGCTCCCCGGTGCGGTGGAGCCGCTCCCCCGGCGCTCCGTACGGGTCGGCGACGAGCCCCTGCTGCTGGGGGAAGTCCCCGGCGAGGTACAACTCGCCCGGGACGCCCACCGGTTGGGGTCGCAGCCCGCGGTCGAGGACGTACGCCCCGGTCCACCCGGGCAGTGCCGCCGCCAGGACGCCCGGGAGCTCCACGGGTGCCTTCCGGGCGTCGAGCAGCGCCCGCTGCTCCGCCTCGGGGATCATCGGCAGTTCGGCGAGGGTGCGCTGCGGCCCGTCCGCCATCCCGGCCAGCAGGTGGTGCAGCCGGTCCGCCAGCGCGGTCACGGTCCGCCGGTCGAACAGGTCGGTGTCGTACTCCACCGTCAGCGTGCAGCCGCCGGCCTCGTCGGGGGTGAACTCCAGCACCAGGTCGAAGCGGGCGGCCGGGCGGGGCAGCGGGTGGTCGGTGAAACGCAGTCCGCCGGTGGGCGCCGGGGTGGTGGGGGTCTGCTGGACGACGACGACCTGGACCAGCGGGGTCCGGCTGGGGTCGCGGGGCGGGGCCAGTTCCTCGACCACCCGGTCGAAGGGCACCTCGGCGTGGGCGAAGGCGTCCAGCAGGGTGGTGCGCATGCTCTCCACGAAGCGGTCGACGGTGGCCCGTTCGTCCACGTCGCCGCGCAGCACCACGGTGTTGACGAAGAAGCCGGTCACCTCCTCCAGTTCCCGCCGCTCCCGCCCGTTGGTGACGGTGCCGAGGGCCACGTCCCGTTGGCCGGAGTAGCGCGAGAGCAGCAGCGCGGACGCCCCGGCGAACAGGGTGAACACGGTGGTGCCGCGGCCTGCGGCGAGGTGGCGCAGCCGCTCGACCAGTTCGGCCGGGAGGTGGTGGCGGTGCGCGGCACCGTGGCCGGCGCGCTGGGCGGGCCGGGGGCGGTCGGTGGGCAGCCGCAGGGTCGGCAGGCCTGCCAGGGTGCGCTTCCAGTAGGCGAGGTCCGGTGCGTGGTCGGTGCGGCGGTGCTGCTCCCAGTGGGCGTAGTCGGGGTACTGGAGGGCGGGGGCGGGCAGGGTGTCCGGTTCGCCGGCGGCCTCCGCGCGGTGGAGTTCGGCCAGTTCGCGGGTGAGGACGCCCACCGACCAGCCGTCGGTGACGATGTGGTGCTGCGCCAGCAGCAGCAGGTGCTCGTCGGCGGCGAGCCGGATCAGCAGCAGCCGGGTGAGCGGGCCCGTGGCCAGGTCGTAGGGCCGGGCCAGTTCCTCGGCCAGCAGGCGTTCGGCCGCCGCGGCGCGCTCCCCGGCGGGCAGGGCGCCGAGGTCCTCGGTGCGCAGCGGCGGTTCGGCCCGTTCGGCGACCCGCTGGACGAGCCGTCCGTCGACGGTGGCGACGGTGGTGCGCAGCGAGTCGTGCCGGGTGGTGAGCCGCCGCAGGGCCCGGCCGAGGGCCTCCCGGTCGAGGGGGCCGTGCAGCCGCAGGGCCACGCCGGTGTTGTTGGCGGTGCCGCCGGGGGTGAGGTCGTCCAGGAACCAGAGCCTGCGCTGGGCGCTGGACAGCGGCAGCGGCTCGCCGCGCGGGGCGGGCGGGACGGGCTCGTTCGGCGCGGCGGTGGCCGGCTGGTCGAGCAGCGGGGCGAGGGCGGCGACGGTGCGGGCGGTGAAGACGTCCCGCAGGGTGAGCCGGGCGCCCAGCCGTTCGGCGATCCGGGTCAGGGTGCGGGCGGCGAGGACGGAGTCGCCGCCGAGGTCGAAGAAGTCGTCCTCGGCGCCCACCTCGTCGTGGCCGAGGACCTCGGCCCAGATGGCGGCGAGGTCCCGCTCCCGCCCGGTGCGCGGGGCGAGCGGTGCGGCGGTGGTGCGCCGGGCGGGCGCGGGCAGCGCCCGCTGGTCGATCTTGAGCTGTGGGGTGAGCGGGAACGCGTCCAGGACGACGACGGCGGCGGGCACCAGGTGGGCGGGCAGCGCGGCGGCCAGGGCGGTGCGCAGCTCGGCCGGGTCGGGGGCGTGCCCGGGGTCGGCGGGCGTGGCGTAGCCGACCAGCCGGGTGTGGCCCGGCTCGTCCTCGCGGACGATGACGACGGCCTGGTCGACGGCGGGGTGGGCGCGCAGCGCGGCCTCGATCTCGCCGGGCTCGATCCGGAAGCCGCGGACCTTGACCTGCCGGTCGAGCCGGCCGAGGAACTCCAGTTCCCCGTCGGCGTTGCGGCGGGCCCGGTCGCCGGTGCGGTAGAGCCGGGCGCCGGGCGGGCCGAAGGGGTCGGCGACGAAGCGCGCGGCGGTCAGGCCGGGGCGGCCGAGGTAGCCGCGGGCGACGCCCTCGCCGCCGAGGTACAGCTCGCCGTCGGCGCCGGCCGGTTGGGGCCGCATGGCCTCGTCGAGGACGTACACCCGGGCGTGCGGCAGGGCGTCGCCGATGCCGGGGGTGCCGGTGCCGGCGGTGAGCGGTCCGGTCCAGGTGGCGACGATGGTGGCCTCGGTCGGGCCGTAGGAGTTGATCATGCGTCGGCCGGGCGCCCAGCGGTCGACCAGTTCGGCGGGGCAGGCCTCGGCGCCGACGATCAGGGTGCGCAGGTGGTGGCCGGCGCCGGCGGGGACGGTCGCCAGGGCGGCGGGCGGGATCAGGGTGTGGGTGATGCGGTGCTCGTCCAGGACGGCGGCGAGTTCCTCGCCCAGCCAGGGGCCGTCCGGGGGGATCACCAGGGTGGCGCCGGTGAGGACGGAGACGAACAGCTCCAGGACGGAGGCGTCGAAGCTGGGCGAGGAGAACTGGAGCACCCGGTCCCCGGGCCGGACCGCGTAGTTCTCGACGGCGGCGGCGGTGAAGCCGGCGATCCCGCGGTGGGTGACGACCACGCCCTTGGGGGTGCCGGTGGAGCCCGAGGTGTAGATCACGTACGCCGGGTGGTCGGTGCCCGCCACGGCCGGGACGCCCGGGTCGCCGGGGTCGCCCGTCTCCAGCGTGTCGCGGACCGCGGCCGGGTCGTCCAGCACGATCACGGGGTCGGCGTCGGCGAGCATCAGCGCCCGCCGCTCGGCGGGGTAGGCCGGGTCCACGGGCAGGAAGGCGGCGCCCGCCCGGACGACGGCCAGTTCGGCGGCGACGAGTTCCATGGAGCGCGGCAGGACCAGCGCCACCGTGCGCTCCGGGCCGGCGCCGCGCCGGCGCAGCTCGCGGGCCAGCCGCTCGACGCGTTCCGCGAGGTCCTGGTACGTCCAGGCGCGCCGGCCGTCGGTCACCGCGGGTGCGTGGGGCGTGCGGGCCGCCTGGGCGGCGAACAGCGCGTCGAGGGTCCGGGGTGCGACGGCTCCCGGGGCTTCGGCGGTGCCGCCGGCCTGCGGCGGAGCGAACGGGCGCACGGGCTGGGCAGGCCGGTCGGCCATGGCGGAAGGTCCTTCCGATGGGGGCGACGACGAGGGCACCGGGGCAGGCGGTAGCCGCCCCTCGGGCCCGGGGAACGGTGTGGCGGTGGTGCGGGAGTGCGGGAGTACCGGGAGTGCGGGCGTACGGCGGCGGCGGGGCCGGCCGGTTCAGCCGGCGGCGGCCCGGCGGGCCGTGCGGCCGGAGACCTGTACCCGGTCGATCCGGCCGGTGGCCGCGTCGCGGTGGAATCGTCCGCCGGGCTCGGGGCGGCCGGTGTCCGGGTCGAGCAGGTCGTAGGAGAGGTCGGAGTAGCAGCGCAGCGGGAGCGGCAGGTCGCCGTCCACCGAGAGGGTGGCCGGTCCGTCGCCGGCCGACTCGACCCGGTAGCGGATCGAACCGTTGCGGTAGTCGCCCGCGCACTCGGCCAGGGCCGCGGCCTCGGCGAGCGGCACGGGGCCGGCGGCGCCCACCGGATCGATCGCCGCGGGCACCCGCACCCCGACCAACTCCTCGAGTTCGGCTGCGAGTTCCCGCCAGAGGGCGGTGGCGGCGCCGGCGTTGCCGGTGAAGGCGACCACGACGCCGCTGTCCGGGTCGGCCCGCAGGTGGCAGGAGGTGCCCATGGCGTTGCCGTCGTGGCCGCACCAGAGCCGGCCGTCCTGCCGGTAGAGCGCCACTCCGGCGCCCCAGCCGTCCGCGAGCGCTCCGGGCCGGGCGCCGGGCAGGGCGCGGCGCATCAGCTCGGCGACGTCCGGGGGCAGTGCCTTGGCCCGGCCGACCAGGGCGGCGCCGAGGGCGGCGAGGTCCGCGGCGCTCGCCAGCAGGGCGCCGGCCGGGGCCTCCAGCGGGGCCAGGTTCTGCCGGACCGCCCGGGCCAGGCCGGTCGCGGCGTTGAGCGCGTGGCCGGTGGCGACGGGCCGCCCGGGGGCGGCGGTGTCGACGAACACCGCCGTGGTGCCGAAGGGTTCGAGCAGCAGGGCGCGCACCGCCTCGCGCCAGGGCATCCCGGTCACCGTCTCGACCAGGCGCCCGGCGGCGACGTAGCCGGCGTTGGAGTAGGAGAAGTCCGTCCCGGGCCGGAACAGCGCGTCCGGGGCGGTGCACACGGCGGAGAGGTAGCGCGTCGCGGTGGTGCGGGCGGCGGCGTCGGAGTCCGGCCCGGTGGGCAGTCCGCCGGTGTGGCCGAGCAGGTGGCGAATCGTTACTTCAGGCAGCTGTCTCAGCTCCGGAAGGTGCTCGGCCGCCGGTTCGTCGAGGTCGAGGTCGCCGTCGTCGGCGAGCAGCAGCACCAGGGCGGCGGTGTAGGGCTTGGTGAGCGATCCCACCGGGACGGCGGTGTCCTCGGTGAACGGCTCCCCGGTTCCGGTGTCCGCCACCCCGGTGTGCAGGGCGACGGTCTCCGCGCCGGTGTCCAGCACCAGTTGGGCACCGGGCACCCGGTGGGCGCGCGCGAGCGCGTCGAGCCGGTGCTGCAGCTCGCTGCGCGGGAGAAGCGGCGCCCGTTCTCGGACGGGCGCCGGGCTGGCGTACGGCATGACGGTAGCTCCCACTGGTTCTCGGCCGCGGGCGCGCCGGGCGCCGCGGTGGAATTGCGGATTGGTGTGCGGCACAGCGGGAATTCCCCGGCCTTCGGTGCCGTCTGCTCGATGCGCCCAGTTCAGGACGCGCGGGAACTCAGGACGCGCGGGAACGAGGGGATTCGGCGCACGCCCGGCCCGCGCCGGCCGGCCGCCCCGGGAACGGGAATCCCCGGGCACCCGCCGACCGCGCGCCGTACCGGCCACGCGGAGCCGTTCCGGGGACGCACCGTCGCGCCCGGGGCGGGCGGTACGAATGCGACCGGAATTCCCCCGCCGGGCGGTGAACGGCGGCCCCGCACAAGGGCGCGCGGTGAACCGCGAACCGGCCGAATACCCCTACCCCACCGGAACGATCCAACAGAAACCCGTCCCCCGTCGACGGACCGCTCTCCCGGCCCCCACCTGCGCAATGGCCGTATCCGGCATGTCCATCCCCCTTATTCGCGATCCACCCCCGCGCCCGCCGCGCGGTACGCGCCGACGCGGCCGAGGAGTCGCGCAATCCCTGCCGTCCCGAACGTCCGGACGACGAACGCGCAACAGTCTTCACGGCGGCTCAGCCGCTCGCAACCCCTACCGATTGAACGGAAAGTGGCCCCATCGGTAATCGGAACCCCAAAATCCCAGGTGCGACTCCCGGCCGTGGCCGGAACGGCCGATGTGGGGCGCACATTCTTTGGCTGAAAATACAAGGTTCAGATCTCACCAGTCACTCGAACAATCATTCGCGGCAATATTCGAGTGATTTCCCGGGCGCCTGTGACGGATGTGTCGGAACGCGACGGAATCAACCGGGTGTGTCGCGAGTGACACCACCCGGCCCCGCCAGCAGCCCCAGGGCCGCCTCGACGAGCGGGCCGGGAGCCGGGCCGACGTCCAGCACCGCGCCCCGCTCGTCCGGCTGGAGCGGCTCGAGCGCGGCGAGCTGCGAGTCGAGCAGCGAGCGCGGCATGAAGTGGCCGGTGCGCCCGCCGATCCGCTCCGCCAGCAGCTCGCGACTGCCCGTCAGATGCAGGAAGAAGGCGTCCGGGCAGGCCTCCCTCAGGGTGTCCCGGTAGCGCCGCTTCAGCGCGGAGCAGGTGATCACCCCGCCGCCGCCCGCCGCGTCCCGTTCGCCCAGCCACCGCCCGACGGCCCGCAGCCAGGGCCCGCGCCGCGCGTCGTCGAGCGGGATGCCGGCCGCCATCCGGGCGATGGAGTCAGGACGGTGGAAGTCGTCCCCGTCCGCGAAGGGCACCCCCAGCCGCTCCGCGAGCAGCCTGGCCACCGTGGACTTGCCCGTGCCGGCCACCCCCATGACCACGACGCACGGGGTGCGGCGCGCACCACCGAGGGGCATCGGAGCGCCTACCACCACTTCACGGGCGGCCCCTGCGACCCGGCCGGGTACTCGTCCAGCGGAACCAGGCCCCGCTCCCAGCCGGTCAGCACGGGTTCCAGCACCCGCCAGGCCTCCTCGGCCTCGTCGCCGCGGATCGACAGCGCCGGATCCCCGTTCAGGACGTCCAGCAGCAGCCGGCCGTAGGCGGGCAGCTGCTGCGGCTCCATCCCCGCGGTCATCAGGATCGGCGCCAGCCCGTGGGCGTGGGCGCCGATGCCGGTCAGCTCCAGGGCCAGCCCCTCCGGCTCCAGCTCGAACCGCAGCACGTTGGGCCGGGCCTCCCCGCTGTGGCCGAACGGCAGGTGCGGCACCGGGCGGAAGTGCACCGCGACCTCCTTGCGGTCCTCGCCCAGGGCCTTGCCGCTGCGCAGCCGGAACGTCGTGCCGGCCCACCGCCAGCTGTCCAGCTCCAGTTCCACCTCGGCGAAGGTCTCGGTGCGGCGCTCCGGGTCGACGCCCTCCTCCGCGGCGTAGGCGGGGACCTCACGCTCCCCGATCCGGCCGGGCAGGTAGCGGGCCCGCCGGGTGCGGTGCAGCACGTCGTGCTCGGTCAGCGGCCGCACCGAGCGCAGCACGTCCACCTTGCGGTCGCGCAGGTCCCGTTCGCCGAGCGTGATCGGCGGTTCCATCGCCACCAGGCAGAGCAGCTGCAGCAGGTGGTTCTGGACCATGTCCTTGAGCGCCCCGACGTGGTCGTAGTACCCGGCCCGGCCCTCCAGCGCCAGCGTCTCGTCCCAGACGATGTCCACGTGGGAGATGTGGGTGCTGTTCCAGATCGGCTCCAGCACCCGGTTGGCGAGCCGGCTGCCGAGCACGTTCTGGACGGTCGTCATGGCCAGGAAGTGGTCGACCCGGAACACCGCCTGTTCCGGCACCAGGTCGGCGAGCAGCCGGTTCAGCTCCTGCGCGCCCGCCAGGTCCTCGCCGAACGGCTTCTCCAGGACGATCCGGCTGCCGGCCGGCAGGCCCGCCGCGTGCAGGGCGGTGACCACGGCCGGGAAGAGCGCCGGCGGGAGCGCCAGGTAGACGGCCACCGGCCCCTCGCCGGCGACCACCGCGGCGACGTCGGCCGGGTCGGTGACGTCGGCCCGCCGGTAGTCCAGGGCGTCGAGCACCGCCTTCCTGGCGTCGGCCGGCAGGTCCCCGCCGTGCCGGTCGAGCCGCTCCTCGGCCCAGGCGCGGTACCGCCCGGTGTCCCAGTCCTCCCGGCTCGCCCCGGTCACCCGCAGCGAGTCGCCGACGTGCCCCGCCGCCCGCAGCGCGGCCAGTGCCGGCAGCAGGAAGCGGGCGCTGAGGTCCCCGGTCGCGCCGAGGATCGCGAGCCGGTCGATCATCCCCGCCCACCCCTCGCCCGGCCGAGGCTGACGCCGCCGGCGATGATCCCGATGTGGCTGAACGCCTGGGGGAAGTTGCCCATGAACTCTCCTGTGGACGGGTTGATCTGCTCGGACATCAGCCCCAGCGGGCTCGCCCGGGAGCACAGCGAGGCGTACAGCTCCTCGGCCTCGTCGATCCGGCCCTGGCCGACCAGGTTGTCGACCAGCCAGAAGCTGCACAGCACGAAGGCGCCCTCGTCGCCCGGCAGGCCGTCCGGGGACTCCTCGTGCAGGTAGCGGTGGAGCAGCCCGCCGCCCGCCGACAGCCGCTCGGTGACGGCCGCGACGGTCGCCACCATCCGCGGGTGGTCGACCGGCACCACCTGGCGCAGCGGGAGCGCGAGCAGGCTCGCGTCCAGTGCGCCGCCGCCGTCCAGGTGGGCGCTGAGGGTCCTGGCGTCCTCGTCCCAGGACTGCTCCAGGATCAGCCGGCGCAGCTCCTCGGCCGAGGCGCGCCAGCGGTCCGTCCGGGCGGGCAGGCCGAGCCGCTCGCCGATCTGCGCGGCCCGGTCCAGGGCCACCTGGCACAGGCCCGCCGAGTAGGTGAACACCCGGCCCTCGCTGCGCACTTCCCAGATGCCCTGGTCCGGCTGCCGCCAGGCCTGCGCGGCGGTGTCGGCCAGCCCGGCCAGGCCGTCCCACAGCCCGGGCTGGATCTCGCCGCCGGCCCGCAGCCACTGGTCGGCGCAGTCCAGGATCTCGCCGTAGACGTCGTGCTGGCCCTGGTCGGCCGCGCCGTTGCCCCAGCGCACCGGGGCGGAGCGCTGGTAGCCCTCCAGTTCGCCGTCCTCGACCTCGTCCGGCACCAGGCCGCCCCGCAGGTCGTACATGATCCGGGGCCCCCGGCTGGCCTCGAAGGCGTCGAGGACCCAGCCGAGGAAGGCGTCGGCCTCGCCGCGGAAGCCGATCCGGCGCAGCGCGAACACGGCGAAGGCGGCGTCGCGGATCCAGCTGTAGCGGTAGTCCCAGTTGCGGATCCCGCCGATCGGCGCGGGCAGCGAGGAGGTGGGCGCCGCGACCAGCGAGCCGTTGGCCCAGTCGTCGCAGAGCTTCAGCGTGATCGCGGCCCGCCGGACCAGGGGCTCCTGGGGGCCGTCGTACGCGAAGTGCCCCATCCAGCGGCGCCAGGCCTCGGCGGTGCCCTTCAGGGTCGCCTCGGCGTCGAAGCGGTGGTGCCGGTGGAAGCGGCCCCAGGAGAGCACCAGGTCCAGGTGTTCGCCCCGGCGCAGCTCGTGGGTGCTGTGCAGGCCGCTCAGCGGGCGGTTGGAGCGCAGGTGGAGCCGCAGGTCCGGGCGCCGGTTCGGCCGGACCTCCAGTCCGCTGAACAGGGCCCTGGCCTGGGCGCCGCCGCGCGGCTCCAGCTCCGCCCGCAGCCGGACGCTCCCGTCCACCACCACGGCCGAGCGCACCAGTTCGCCGCGGTCGGCGGGGGCGTCGTCGGTGAGGTCGGCGCCGGAGCGCACGGTCAGCGCGTCGGTGACGCGCACCAGGCCGGTGGGGCAGCGCAGTTCGGTGGTCAGGACGCCGGTGTCCGGTTCGTAGCGCTGCCTGGCCTCGACCAGTTCCTCCGGGGCGAGGGTGAAGTGCCCGCCCCGGGCGTGGTCCAGCAGGCCGCAGAACAGCGGTTCGGAGTCGAACCGGGGCAGGCACATCCACGGGATGGCGCCGTCCAGGCCGACCAGCGCGGCGGTCGCGCCGTTCCCGATCAGGCCGAGGTCCTCCAGCGGCAGGTAGCCCTTGCGCCGGCGGACCGGCCGGAACGGTGGATCGGGGTCGTACATGCCGTCTCGCTTCCGCAGCGCCGGGGGTTCGATCACCGCGGACACGGTCCGCGGGGGCCGTTCAGAAGCTGATCATCACCTTCACGACGTCCTCCAGCTTCTTGTCCGACACCTCGAAGGCCCGTTCCATGTCGTCGAAGGCGAACTCGTGGGTCGTCATGTGCGACGGGTCGAGGCGCCCGCCGGCGAGCACCCGCAGGAGCCGCTCCATCCGCAGCCGGCCGCCCGGGCAGAGCCCCGTCGCGATCGTCTTGTCCGCCATGCCGACGCCCCACTCGACGCGCGGGATGCGGACGAACTCGCCCTCGCCGAAGTAGCCGGTGTTGGAGATGGTGCCGCCGGGCTTGGTGACCTTGACGCAGGTCTGGAAGGTCGCGTCCGCGCCGAGCGCCTCGATGGCGGTGTCGACGCCCTGCCCGCCGGTCAGCTCCATGATCCGCTCGACCACGTCCTCCCGGGTGAAGTCCACGATCTCGTCCGCCCCGTACGTCCGCGCGAGCTTCTGCCGGCTGGGCACCGACTCGACCCCGATGACCAGGCCGGCGCCGCGCAGCCTGGCCCCGGCCGTCGCCATCAGGCCGACCGGCCCCTGGGCGATGACGGCGACCGTCCCGCCCACCGGGATGGCGCCGTGCTCGGCGCCCATGAAGCCGGTGGAGAGCATGTCGGCGCAGTAGACCGCGTCCTGGTCGGAGATGGCGTCGGGGATCGCGGCGAGGTTGGCGTCCGCGTCGTTCACGTGGAAGTACTCGGCGAAGACCCCGTCCTTGAGGTTCGCGAACTTGAAGCCGCCGAGCGGCCCGCCGGACTGCGAGGAGTGGCCGTTCTGGGAGGCGAGGTCCCCCCAGTCGGGCGTGATGGCACCGACCAGCACCCGGTCGCCGGGACGGAAGTCCTTCACCTCGCTGCCCACCTCGTGCACCACGCCGACCGCCTCGTGCCCGAGGGTCAGGTTCTCCCGGGGGCCGATGCCGCCCTTGACGGTGTGGGAGTCGGAGGTGCAGATGAGCGCCCGGGTCGTGCGCACCACGGCGTCGTTCGGACCGGGCCGCGGCACGGGCTTCTCCAGGAAGCCGACCCGCCCGATCTCCTTCATCACGAAGGCCTTCACTGGCCCGTCCTTCCTGTTGCCGCGCCACCACGGGGCTGTCGCACCACCACGGGGCTACGGGGCCGCACGGATCCCGCCCCACCGGGCGGCCGTGACCGGCCGCGCGGCCAACGGCTCCCACGTTCCCGGGGATCGGGCCGCTGCGCGATCCGGCCGCCCCCGGCAGCGGTGCATTCCGGTGAAAAAACGCGTGCTCCTGCCCCGGGCGCGGCGGGGACGGCTGCTAGCGTCTGAGCGCGCACGACGGGACGGCGCACGACGGACGGCGGACAGCGGAGGTTGCGATGGCGGACAGCGGCGCGGAGCGGGCCTTCATCGGGTCGTTCACCTCGACGGGCGGGCGCGGGATCGTCCTGGCCTCGCCGGATCCCGGCACCGGGGCCCTCACCGCCACCGGTGTCGTCGCCGCCGTCGACCCGTCCTACCTCGCGCTCGGGCGGGCCGCGGACGGCGGCCCGGTGCTCTACGCCGTCTCCGAGACCGCGCCGGGCGCCGTCACCGCCTACGACATCGCCGGTCCGGTGCCCCGGCCGCTCGGCGACCCCGTACCGGTGGACGGGGACGAGCCCACCCACCTGAGCGTCAGCCGGGGCCACCTGCTGACCGCCAACTACGGCTCCGGCAGCGTCAGCGTGCTGCCGCTCGCCGCCGACGGCACCCCGCGGCCCCCGAGCGGCGTCCTGCGCCACCGGGGCAGCGGCCCGCACCCGGACCGCCAACGGGGCCCGCACGCCCACCAGGTGCTCCCCGACCCGTCGGGGCGCTGGGTGCTCAGCGTCGACCTCGGCACCGACTCGGTGCGGATCTGCGCCCTGGACCCGGCCACGGGCGGGCTGACCCCGCACGGGGAGACCGCACTGCCGCCCGGCACCGGGCCGCGCCACCTGGCCTTCCACCCCTCGGGCCGGCACGCGTACGTGCTCGGCGAGCTGCGCCCCGTCGTGACGGTCTGCCGCTGGGACGCCGAGGCCGGGGCGCTCGAACCGGTCGCGGAGGTCCCGCTGTTCCCCGACGGCGTCCAGGGCCCGGTCTCCCCCTCGGCCCCGGTGGTCTCCCCCGACGGCCGGTTCCTGTGGGCGGCGGAGCGCGGCACCGACACCATCGTGGTGCTCGCCCTGGACGGGACGGGCGAGCGGGCCCGGGTGCTCACCTCGGTGCCCTGCGGGGGCCGCTGGCCGCGCGACCTGGTGCTGGGCCCCACGGGCACCCGGCTGTACGCGGCGAACGAGCACTCCGGCGACGTCACCTGGTTCGACCTGGACGTCGTGACGGGCGTCCCGCGCCGGGTGGGCTCACTGGCCGTCCCGTCGGCGTCCACCGTGCTCTTCGTCTGAGGCCCCCTCGCCGGAGGACGGCTCCCGGGCCGGCGGGCCGCTCACTGCTCCTCGTCGCGGACCACCACGACCGGGACGCTGGCGTGCCGGGTGCAGTGCTGAGCCACCGAGCCCAGCAGCATGCCCTTGAAGCCCCCGAGGCCGCGGCTGCCGACGACCAGCAGGTCCGCTCCCCGGGCCGCCTCGACCAGTGATCCCGCCGGGGAGCCGTAGCGCGCCTCGGTGCGCACCTCGACCGGCGGGTCCTCCCCCACGGCCTGCCGCACGGCCCGGTCGGCCTCCTGGCGCGCCCGGCCCTCCAGCTCCCGCTCGTCGGTGGCCGCCGGGGGGAACCAGCCGCGCGCGCCGTGGTACGTCGGGTACTCCCAGGCGATCACCGCCACCACCGCGCCGCCGGTGAGCTCCGCCTGGCGCACGGCCCAGCGCAGCGCCCGCTCGGACGACTCCGAGCCGTCCACCCCGACCACGATGCGGCCCTTCTCCTCAGGCTGGTCGGCCATGACTCCTCCTCGACTCGACGGCGGCGGAGGATCGCACCGGTCGGTGGTCCGCCGTCACCGGGCTCCGGGGTCCAGCCTGGTACCGACCACCCCGGGTGCGCAGTCCGGCTGGTCCGGGCGGGTGCGTGGGGCCCCGGGTCGAAAGCGCGACCCGGGGCCCGGCTGCGGCACGGGATCAGCCGTCGTTCTCCGGCGACGGCAGGTAGGCGCCGGGCACGTCCTCCGGGGCGAGGACCGCGTCCTCGCCCGGGTACGGCGTGGTCCAGTTGTGCGTCTGGTACCAGACCAGGTGCTCCATCTGCGCCGGGTTGGCGTGGTCCGGCACCGCGTTCGGGCCGGTCAGCCGCTGCTGCGACTTCCAGGCGTCCCAGCGGGCCGCGACGGCCTGCTCCGCCGCCGGCGGCGCGGTCGTGGCCGGCGCGGCCGCCGCCCGCAGGTCCTGCTGCCCGGGCACGTCGAGGCCGCAGGAGGGCGGGGTCTTCAGGCCGTCGGTCAGCGCCGTCCGGTTGGGCACCGCGTCGAACGGGGTGTAGTCCGGCCGGTCGGTGAAGGCCGTCGTCATGGGGGTGGCCGCGCTGTCCTTCTGGTTCATCGGGTGGATCCCGAGGATCTGCTCGATGGTGCGGACCATCGTGATCTGCGAGTAGTAGCGGCTGTCCACGGCGCCGTGCTGCGCCCAGGGGCTGATGATCTGGATCGGGGCGCGGTGGCCGTCCACGTGGTCGAGGCCGGCCTGGGAGTCGTCCTCGACGACGAAGATCGCCGAGTCCTTCCAGTACTCGCTGTGGCTGATCTCGTCGATGATCCTCCCGGTGGCCAGGTCGTTGTCGGCGACCTGGGAGGCCGGGCTCGCCGGGCCTCCGGTGTGGTCGCTGGAGAGCCACAGCATGTTGAGGTCGGCCGGGCCGTTCTGCTCGAAGTCCTGCTTCCAGATCTGGTAGCGGTAGAGGTCCGGCACGTCGGTGTCGAACTTCGGGAAGCCGGGCACCGAGACGCTGTTGAGCGAGGGGATCGGCGAGGAGGACTTGAGGGCGTAGGCGCTGCCCTGCCCGGTCTCGTCCATGGTCCTGGCGTCGCAGTACAGGTTCTGCCAGGTGGCGTCGGCGGGCTTGTCCAGGAACTGGTGGAACTCGCCGAAGTCGCGGACGGTCCGGCCCGCGGCCTGCGCGCCCGTCCACAGGAAGCCGGAGCGCTGGTGGCCCAGAGCGTCGTCCTCGGTGTCGTAGCTGCGCTCGTACTCGCCGGCCGAGGACTCGGTGTACTCCGGATTGTCCGCCTGCATCAGCCAGTTGTGGCCCTCGGCGGAGTTGGTGCCGATGTCGTAGGTGTTGTCGTAGAGCCCGAACTGCTCGGCCAGCGCGTGCTGGTTGGGCGTCACGTTGGCGCCGAACTGGGCCAGCTTGGGATCGCCGTTGCCCTGGGCGACGTCGCCGAAGACCTGGTCGTAGGTCCGGTTCTCCTTGACGAGCAGGAAGACGTGCTTGATCGGCGACGGGTCCCCGATCCGCTTGGGCACCGGCTCGGCCTTCGCCTTGTGGCCGTTCGCGAGCTTGACCGCGTTGTTGGTCCAGCCGTTCTGCCGGAAGACCCTGGCCGTCTGGGAGCGGATCTCCTTGTCGCCGGGCAGCGTGAAGGAGGTGAGGCTGGAGGTGGTGTCGTGGGTCTTGTGGGCGCCGGTGCTGTTGGGCCGACGGGCGTCGATGCCACGGGTGTTGGAGACGATCACCTTGGAGCCGACGGTGGCGACCTCCGCCGGGAAGTAGTCCGTGGGCAGCAGGCCGACGTAGCTCACCGGCTCCTGCGCGCCGGCGAAGCGGTAGACGGCCACCGCGTTCGCCCGGCCGAGGGTGACCAGCAGGCGGCCGTCCTCGGTGAGCGTCACCGCGGTGGGCTCGTAGCCGACGGAGGCCTCCGGCCACGGCTTGGTGGAGATGGTCTGGACGACCTTGTCGTGCGCGGTGTCGATCACCGACACCTCGTCACTCGCGGTGTCGGCGACGAACAGCACGCCGTTCTTCGCGTACAGCGCGGTCGGGTGCAGGCCGACGGGGATGGAGCCGACGGCCGCGGCCGGGGACGCGAGGTCGATCACGCTGACCGTGCCGGTGGTGGTGGCGGCGGTCGCCGGGTCGGCCGGAACCTGGGTGCCGTACGAGTTGACCGTGGTGTCCTCGGCGGTGGCCGCCCGTCCGCCCTCATCGGAGACGTACAGCTTGCCGCCGACCCGCACGACGCCGCGCGGCGCGTTGCCGACCGTCCAGCTCTGGCTGACCGCGCCGCTCGCCGCGTCGATCGCGACCACCCGGTTCTGCCCGTTGACCGCCGCGTACACGGTCGAGCCGTCGGCGGAGAACACCGCGCCGGAGGTGAGCGCGTGCTTGTCGCCGTCGGCCGGGATCGGCACCGCCACCGGCTTGGCGAGCGTGCCGTCGGGCTGCACGGTGAACCGGGTGTAGCCGTCCAGCTGGCCCAGCCACAGCTGCTTGCCGTCCGGCGAGTAGACCGGGGACTCCTGGCCGACCGAGCCGTTGGGGATGCGCAGTTCGTCGGCCTTGTTGGTGCCGACGCGCTGCTGCACCTTGCCGGTCTTCAGGTCCACCACGACCAGTGCCGCGTCGCCGTCGGCGACCGCGGCGGCCAGGTGGCCGCCGTCAGGGCTGACCGTGGAGCCCATGATCTTGCCGTTGTTGATCACTTGCCGGCTGCCGTACGGGGCGAGGTACTGGTCGCTGGAGATCACCAGGCCGTCGGCGGTGGTCTGGCCGACCCGGTCGGTGCCGAACTGCTGGGTGCTCGCGAAAGCGGTGCCGGTGGCCACGGCCACCGCCGTGATGCAGGCCGTGGCGAGTGCGGCCCTGCGGCCCACCCGGCGGCCGAGGAGGACCACGTGCTCGTTCCGGCTGCGTCGACGACGCGTTACCTGCATGGCGTCAGCCCTTCGTTGGGTTCGGTGCGTTCGTTGGGGAAGCGAGCAGTGCGACCTGACCGTCGAACTGCCACAGCGGGTTCGGTGCGTCCCCGGCCGGGGTGTGCACCAGGAAGTAGCCGTTCACTTCCTTCGGGCCGTCGCCGTCGGCCATCAGCCGTCCGTCCGAGGCCACGTCGAGCTGGTAGACGGCCGTCCCCGGCGCGTCCGTCCCGGGCAGGTGCCAGGTGACCACGCAGCGCCAGTCGTTGCCCGGCCCCTCCGGGTCGACCTGGCCGTCGCCCCGCTGGCAGGCCGCGCCGGCCCGCAGCTTGGCCTCCGTCACGGCGGGGCGGTGCAGCTGCTCGGTCTGCAGCCGGTACAGGTGCGCGAACACGGTGGCGACCTCCTGCTGGACCTTCGCCTGGGAGATCCCCGAGCCGGTCGAGGGGGTGGCCGCCGCGACGGCGCCGGTGGTCAGCGCGAGCAGCCCGGCCAGCGGCAGCACCCCGTAGGAGAGCGCGCGGCGCCCCACCCCGTCCTCGCTGCCGGTGGTGAAGTCCCGCCGGACGAAGAGCAGGTAGGCCGCCGCGGTGGCGACCGCGGCCCAGACCAGGCTGACCGCGACGGCGACCAGCAGTTCGTCGAGCCGGCCCGGTTCGGCGAACAGCCCGTTCCAGGCGACGAAGGCGTAGCCGGGCAGGGCGAGGCGCAGCGCCACCGGCAGCGGCAGCACCTGGGCGAGCTGCATCGCGACCGCCGCCAGCGCCGGGACCAGCAGCCCCATCGGCGAGCGGCCCAGCAGGACGGAGCCGAGCAGCCCGAGCGCCGCCAGCGCCAGGGTGGGCGCCAGCGCGCAGGCCCAGGCCAGCAGGACGCTCCCGGCGGCGTCCGACGGCGACAGCAGGTGCCCGTCCACGCCGACCAGCGGCTCGTCGCCGACCGCGGCGAGACCGCCGACCGCGCCGGAGGCCGCCAGTGCGACCACCAGCAGCACGATCACGGTGACGCTGGCCAGGGCCTTCGCCGCGAAGATCCGCCGCGGCGAGCGGACCGTCACCAGCAGGTGGCGCCAGGTCCCGAGCCGGTCCTCGGCGGCGAAGACGTCACCCGCGACCACGGAGGTCAGCAGGGGCAGCGCCCAGGAGCCCGCGAAGCCCAGCACCACCAGCGGCCCGGCCCAGCCGGTGGCGTGCATCCAGCGGCCGAACAGGGTGTCGGAGGGCAGCGTGCCCTGCTGGGCGACGGCGGCGGTGAACAGCGCCGGGGCGGTCAGGCAGGCCAGCATCAGCAGTCTGATCCGCCACTGCGAGAGCAGCTTGACCAGTTCGAAGCGGTACACCCGGGCCACCGGTACCGGGCGGGCGCCTGGTTCGGCGGCGGCGACCGCCGTCCGGTCGACTGCGGTTGCGTTCATCGCCCGTCCTCCTGCTGCTCGGTCAGGGCCAGGAACGCCGCCTCCAGCGGCGGCACCACCGGTGCGACCTCGCGCACCCGTACGCCCGCGCGCACCAGCGCGGCCACCAGCTCCTCGACGGCCGGTCCGGACGCGCGCACCACCGGCGCCCCGGCCGTACGTCCCGTCCCGGCTGCGGCCAGGACCCGCACCCCGGCGACGGTGGCGGCCACCCGCCGCGCGGCGGCCGGGTCGGAGGTGAGCAGCCGGTGGTCGAGTTCGCGGTGCTCCGCGGCCAACTCGGCGAGCGGGCCGGAGAAGCGGACCCGCCCGGTCGCCAGGATGGTGACCTCGTCGCAGAGCGCCTCCAGGTCGTCCATCCGGTGGCTGGAGAGCACCACCGTGACGCCGTCGGCGGCGAGCCGCCGCAGCGCCCCGTGCACGTGCTGCTTGCCGGCCGGGTCCAGGCCGTTGGACGGCTCGTCGAGGACCAGCAGCCGGGGTTCGGTGAGCAGCGCCGCGGCCAGTCCGAGCCGCTGCCGCATGCCCAGCGAGAAGCCCCGTACCCGGTCGTCGGCGACCTCGCTCAGGCCGACCTCGGCCAGCACCGCGTCGATCCGGCCGGGCCGGTCGCTCTGCCCGCGCAGCGTCGCCAGCGCGGCGAGGTTCTTCCGTGCGGTCAGCGAGGGGTAGAGCCCGGGCCCGTCCACGAAGCCGGCCACCCCGTGCGGTGCCGGCAGCGCCCGGCCGACCGGTCTGCCCAGCACCTCCAGCTCGCCGTCGTCGGCGACGGCCAGCCCGAGCAGCAGCCCGAGCAGGGTGGTCTTCCCGGCGCCGTTCGGCCCGGCCAGCCCGTGGATCCGCCCCGGTGTCAGCTCCAGCCCGACGGCGTCGAGCGCGACGACGTCGCCGAAACACTTCGTCAGTCCACGGGCGCGTACGGCAGGTTGGGTTTCCTTCATGGCTCCTTCTCGAAGTTCCCCAGGGAACCTAGGGGGTTGACCTGCCGCCGTCAGGAGCGCGCGGTTGAACACCGCTGGAACAGCAGCGGCCGGCGCTGTGGCGGTCCTGCGATCGCTTCCCGGGGTGCGGCGGCCGCGGACGCACCGAGTGGAAAGGTTCACATGAAAACGGATATCGTTTCGCTGGATCTCCCGCACCGAACCGGTTGCGGAGCCCGATGAACATGACAAACATGGGCGGAAGGCGAAGCCTCGAATGCGCACGGACACGGCGGGAGTCGGGATGCGAGTGGACGCCGCCCTGGCCGACGCCTGGGTGGACCGCTGGGAGCGCCAGCAGGAGCGGTACGCGGTGGAACGCGAGGAGCGGTTCACCGTCATCGCCGACGTCCTGGAACAGACCGTCGGCCGCCGGCGACGGCCGCTCGTCGCGGACCTCGGCAGCGGCCCCGGCTCGCTGTCGGCACGGGTCGCGGCCCGCCTGCCGCACGCCGAGATCCTCGCCGTCGACATCGACCCGCTGCTGCTCGCCCTCGGCCGCGCCCGGCACCCCGAGATCGCCCGCTGGGTCGAGACCCTGATCGGGCGGCCCGGCTGGGTCGAGGACCTCGGCCTCGACCGCCCACTGGACGCCGTGGTGTCCACCACCGCGCTGCACTACCCACCGCCGGACGCGCTGCTCGGGATCTACCGCGACCTCGCCGGTGTCCTGCGGCCCGGCGGCGTCCTGGTCAACGGCGACCACCTCATCCCCGAGGACCGGCCGCTCGCCGAACTCGCCCTCGCGATCGGCCGCCGCCGCGCCCAGCGCAAGGGCACCGGCGCCGCCGAGGACTGGTCCCAGTGGTGGGCCGCGGCCGGGCGGGTCCCCGAGTTCGCCGACCTGCTGACGGCCCGCGAGCGGCAGTTGCCCCCGACCGACGGCCCCGGCAACGGCCTGTCGGCGGCCCGGCACGGCGAACTGCTGCGGGAGGCGGGCTTCCGCCAGGCCGGACCGGTGTGGCAGTACGGCACCAGCTCCGTCCTGGTCGCGCTGCGCTGAGCCCTGCTCACGGCCCTTGTGGATAAGGCGGGTTCCGGATCGGCACAGTCTTTGCGATGGCGTGACAGAAAGCGCCCTGTCGATCACCCAGGGAAAGGGTTACCGTTGCCCGAGGTCGCCGACGCCTCTGCGGTGGGAGCCGCGCGCGGGTGTCCGACCGCCCGCGCGCCACACCGACGCGCGGACCGCCGGGGGGACGAGGGCCGACACGGGGCAGCCTGTCGGCGGCTGCGGCCCCCGCACGCCGACTTCTCAGGGAGAGCTGGTTTCGCATGCGGCCCTTACCGCTGTATCTCGAACCACGACTGGAGGCCCCCCTCCGATCCCTCCTGGAGGAACACGACCTCCTGCACACGCTGACCGACGCCCTGGGCTCCCCCCTCAACCTGCTCCTGCCCGAGCAGATCGCGGACAACCTGGCCCGCTTCCAGGCCGTCTACCGCAAGCACCACCTCACCGGCCGGATCCACTTCGCCCACAAGGCGAACCGCTCCAGCGCCCTCGTCCGCCGGCTCGCCGCCACCGACGCCGGACTGGACGTCGCCTCGCTCGCCGAACTCCAGCACGTGCTCGGGGCCGGCTGCGCACCCGACCGGATCATGGCGACCGGGCCGAAGAACCGCGAGTACCTCTGGCTGGCGGCCCGCACCGGCGTCACCGTCCACCTGGACTCCCGCGCCGAACTCGACGAGCTGGCCGACCTGGTGCGCAAGCACGCCCTGCCCCCGGTGCGCGTCATGCCGCGGCTGTCCGGCTTCCGGGCCCCGGGCGTCACCGTGCTCACCCGGCCGAGCCGGTTCGGCACCGACGTCGCCGAACTGGACGAGCTGCTCGACGCGCTGGAACGCCACCGCGACGCCGTCGAGACCACCGGCGTCGCCTACCACCTGGACACCACCGGCATCGCGGAGAAGGCCGTCGCCCTGGAAACCTGCGTCACGGTGATGAACGAGTGCCGGCGCCGCGGCCTGCACCCCCGCACCATCGACATCGGCGGCGGGTTCGGGGTCAACTACCTGGCCGACGCCGCCCAGTGGGAGCGGTACACCACCGAGCTGGCCGACGCCGTCCTGGGCCGGCGGCCCCCGCTCACCTGGCAGGGCCACGGCTACGGGCTGCGCGCCGAGTCCGGCCGGCTGCGCGGCGCCCTCGGCCTCTACCCGGCGCACCGCCCGGTGGCCGCCGAGGCCTACCTGGACGAGCTGCTCTCCCACCCGGCGCCCACCCTCGGACGGCCGCTCGGCACCCTGCTGCTGGAGAACCTGTACGACCTGGCGGTGGAACCCGGCCGGGCCCTGGCCGACCAGTGCGGGGCGACGCTCGCCCGCGTCCTGGAGGTCCGGCACACACCGGCCGGCGAATGCCTGGTGCGGCTGGAGACGAACGCGCGGGACGTGGGCCTGGAGGAGCACGGGGTGCTGATGGACCCGCTGCTGATCCCCCGACCGGGTACCCCGTCCACGCCCGGCGGCCCGCCCGAGGAGCCGGTCGGCGTCCACCTGATCGGCAACCTCTGCCTGGAGACCGACCTGATCACCCGCCGGACGGTCTTCCTGCCCCGCCTCCCCGCCCCCGGCGACCTGCTCGCCTTCGCCAACACCGCGGGCTACCTGATGGACTTCGGCGCCGGCGAGGCGCTGCGTCAGCCCGTCGCGCGCAAGGTCGCCGCGTACCGGCAGGACGGCGCCTGGCGGTGGCGACTGGACGAGCAGTACTGGCCCGTCGACGTGGCGGCCGCAGGACACCGGGGGGACGGACACGCATGAGGTACGACAGCATCACCGACGCGATCGGCAACACCCCGCTGGTCCGGATCGACCCGGCGGTCACCGGCCTGCGGCACGTCGACCTGTACGCCAAGCTGGAGCTGCTCAACCCGTTCGGCTCGGTCAAGGACCGCGCCGCCTGGAACATGACCCGCGAGGCCCTCCCCGGCGCCGTCGAGCGCGGCGAGACCATCGTGGAACTGTCCAGCGGCAACACCGCCAAGGCGCTCGCGCTGATCGCCGGCATGCACGGACTGCCGTTCAGGAGCGTCACCAACCGGATGAAGGTCCCCGAGATCAAGGACCTGCTCCTGCTGCTGGGCGCGGAGATCGAGGAACTGCCCGGCCGCACCGAGTGCCTCGACCCGACCGACACCGACGACCCGCTCACCCGCATCCACCGGATGCTCTCCGAGAGCGGCTCCGGCTACCTGCACACCGACCAGTACTACAGCCGGCTCAACCTCGACGCCCACCTCACCGGTACCGGCCCCGAGATCGTCCGGGACCTCGACGGCCGCGCCCCGGACCACTTCGTCGCCTGCGTCGGCACCGCCGGCTCGTCCACCGGCGTCGCCGCCGTGCTGCGCGCCCACGACCCGGGCGTGGAGGTGGTCGGACTCGTCGCCCACAAGTCCGACTTCATCCCGGGCATCCGCACCATCGACGAGGTGCACGAGGTCGGGCTGTTCGACCCGGCCACCTACGACTCCATCGCCACCGTGACCGCCGACCAGGCCATCGACGGCATGCTCACCCTGGTGCGCCGCTGCGGCCTGCCGGCCGGCCCGACCGGCGGCGGCGCCTACTTCGGCGCGCTGCGCCACCTGCGCACCGTGGACGCCGAACTGGCCGAGCGGGGGACGGGCGAGCGGCACACCGCCGTCTTCATCGTCTGCGACCGGGTGGAGAGCTACCTGAGCTACATCCGCCGGCGCCGGCCTGAACTGTTCAACCAGCCCGCCCGGCCGAACTCGGTGGGCACGGTGACCCCCGCCGAACTGGCCGCCGCCCGGGTCGTCGACGTCGACGCCGCGCGGAAGTGGATCGCCGAGGAGCGCCCGCTGGTGGTCGACCTGCGCGGCCCCTTCGCCTACGCGGCGCTGCACATCGAGGGCTCGATCAACATCGTCGACGAGCTGTTCGACGAACTCCTGCACGGCGGCCTGCCGTTCGGCACCCACCAGCCGGTGCTGCTGGCCTGCCCGGTCGGCGAGAAGTCGGCCACGTACGCGGCGCTGCTCACCCGGATGGGACACCGGGACGCGCGCAGCCTGGCCGGCGGCATCATCGCCTGGCGCGACGCGGGCGCGCCGCTGGTCCGGGACTGAGCGGAGGCGGCCCATGACCACCCTCGACGAACTCCGCGACTGGCACCGCGGGCTGCGGGCACAGTTCCCCATCATCACCGGCAACCCCGAGCAGGCGTACCTGGACAGCGCGGCCACCTCGCAGAAGCCCCGGGCGGTGCTCGAAACCGTCCAGCGCTACCTGACCACCGGCAACGCCAACGCCGGCCGCGGGACGTACACCTGGGCCAACGCCACCACCGCGCTGGTGGAACGCACCCGCACCCGGGTCGCCCGCTTCCTGGGCGACCCGGCCCCGCAGCAGCACTCCGGCGTCCACTTCGTCAGCGGCGCCACCGAGGGGCTGCGCGCGGTGGCCCTGGACTGGCTCCCCCGCCACCTGCGGGACGGCGACGAGATCATCGTGCCGTTCGCCGACCACCAGGCGAACGCCCTGCCCTGGCTGGAGGCGCAGCGGCTGCTGGCCCGCCAGGGCGTGCGGATCACGGTGCACGAGCTGCCGTACGACCCGGCCTCGCACGACTACGACCACCACGCGCTGGCCGAACTCGTCACCGGGCGAACGGCGTTCGTCGCCGCCACCCATGTGCACCACGTGTACGGCGGCGACATGAACGTGCACCGCATCCGGGCCGCGGTCGGGCCCGGGGTGCCGATCTGCCTGGACGCCGCGCAGAGCGTCGGCCACCTGCCGGTGGACGTCGCCGCGCTGGACGTGGACTTCGTGGTCTTCTCCGGACACAAGGCGATGGCCCTGCCCGGCACCGGCGCGGTCTGGGCCCGCAACACCCGGGGCCCGGCCTTCGCCCCCGGCGGCTGGAGCGGCACGCCCAACACCAGTGGGATCGCCGGGCTGGAGGCCGCCCTGGACTGGCTCGACGCCGCCGGGCCGGAGCGCATCCGGCGGTGGAACACCGCCCTGGCCGCCCGGCTCACCGACGGGCTGCGGACCCTGGAGCCGTACGAGGTCCTCGGCTGCCAGTCGAGCCTGGCCGCGGACTCCGCGGTCCAGCAGCGCGAGGGCATCGTCACCTTCCGGCACCGCGGGATCGGCTCCAACGACCTGGGCTTCGTCCTCGCTAGCCACGGCCTGATGGTGCGCTGCGACGGCCACTGCCAGGCGCGGGCCGGCGAGAGCGAGAGCTCGGTGCGGGTGAGCCTGCACGTCTACAACAGCCCGGAGGAGGTCGACCTGCTGCTCTCCGTCCTGCGCTCGCTGTAGGGCGTGTCTGACAATTCGCGCCAGGCAGGCGACGGGAATTGTCAGACACGCCTGGGCCTGTCCTGGGACTCGCGCCGTCACATCCGCTGGAGGTTGCGCACCAGTCCGGTCATCTTCGGCGACGGGGCGACGTTGAGCTCCCGCTGCAGGAACGAGCGGTAGTGCTGGTAGGAGCGCAGCGCGCTGGCGAGGTTGCCCTCGGCGAGGTGCACCTCGACCACGATCCGGTGGGCCGTCTCCCGGACGGGGTCGATGGCGATCGCCGCCAGCGCGGTCTGGAGTGCCGGCAAGTAGCGCTCCTCGTCGCACAGTTGGTGGGCCAGGCTCTCCAGGGCGTACAGCCGCAGCTGGTCCCAGCGCTCGCGCTCCAGGGTCAGCCACTCCTCCTCCCAGCCCGGCAGCAGTTCGGCGGAGAGGTCGTCCACGAGCTCGTCGCAGCCGGCCGGCAACCGGTCCGCGCCGGCCACGACCCGTTGCGCGGAGCGGCGCGCGGAGCGCAGGTCCACCCCGACGACGGGTGCGAGGCGCAGCCACTGCCCCGGGCTCTCGATCGGGATGGCCCGGCCGCGTCGCCGCGCGTGGTAGAGGGCGGTGCGCAGGTTCGCGGCCGCGCGGCACTGGGTGCAGTCCGGCCAGAGCCGTTCGGCGGCCGCGCCGCGCTGGACGCCGTCGTCGTGCAGGGCGAGGAAGGCCAGCAGGTGCTGCGCACTCACCGGGAGGGAGACACAGCCTCCCGCGTCGGTGGCCTCGAAGCCCCGCAGCAGTTCGATGCTCGGACCGTCCCACAACACACCCCCACTCTGCCGCGCCGCGCCGTCACCCGCACCCGTTCGGGCGCGCACCGGTTGCGGCCGAGGCCTGTCACCGCCGTGTCCGTACGGCCCCGGCCCGGCGTCACGCGGACGTCGTACGGACGTTGCGGCACCGTCACGGTGACGCCGAGGCGGCGTCACCGCCGTCGTCGCCGACCGTCACGACCGCGCCCCCGGCCGACCGGCCGACACCCTAATGGGCCGCCGCCGAACGGGTGTTGGAGGAGGCTGCCGATTCACCGCGGGCACCCGGACCGGCCCGCGGACCGGCCGACGGTCACCGTGCGTGCATCCACCGGCCCGTGGCACGGAGCATGGCGGGAGCGGCTGCGCCACGAGGACGCGACGCGCCCGCGACGGCACCCACGCGCCGGCCGTGACGCTCCCCGGCACACCCGGGCGACGCCCGGCCCGTTGACTGGCACCACCTGCCGCCCCGGTGGAGCGCACCCGACGCCCCGCCCGACACCGGAAAGGCGATGCCCCATGAAGGCCCGATCGGTGCTGCGCGACGTCCGCGCCCCCGAGGAGGAACTCCTCGGCGACCCGGCGGTGTGCATCGCGGTCCTGGACGGTCCCGTCGATCTGTCGCACCCCTGTTTCGAGGGCGCGGACCTCACCCGGCTGGACACGCTCGTCGCCGAACCGGCCGGCTCCGGCCCGATGTCGCTGCACGGCACCCATGTCGCGGGCCTGCTCTTCGGCCGGCAGGACAGCCCGCTGGCCGGGATCGCCCCGCACTGCCGCGGGCTGCTCCTGCCGGTCTTCACGGACGCGGGCGAGGGGCGGGTGCCCCAACTCGACCTGGCCAGGGCCGTCGAACGCGCCGTGCAGGAGGGCGCCCACGTCATCAACATCAGCGGGGGCGAGATCGGCCGGGGCACCGAGCCGGAGCCCATGCTGGCGAAGGCGCTGCGGCTGTGCGACGAGCGCGGGGTCCTGGTGGTCGCGGCCGTCGGCAACGACGGCTGCGACTGCGCCCAGGTGCCGGCCGCCACCCCGACGGTGCTCGCCGTCGGCGCGGCCGGCCCCGACGGCGAACCGCTGGACATCAGCAACTGGGGCTCCGCGTACGCCTCCCACGGCCTGCTCGCCCCCGGGCGGGACATCGAGGGCGCCGCCCCGGGAGGGGGGAGCGCCACCCTGACCGGCAGCAGCTTCGCCACACCGCTGGTGTCCGGGGTCGCCGCCGTGCTGGTCGGCGCGCAGGTGCGGGCGGGGCGCCCGGCCGACCCGCGGGCGGCCGGCCGGGCCCTGCTGCGGGGCGCGCGCTCCGTGCCCTGCGCACCCGCCGAGGCGCCGGAGTGCCGGCGCCGGCTGGTCGGACATCTGGACGCGGCCCGGGCGTACGAGCTGATCACCCACGCGGACGACCTGACGGACCGCCCGGTCCGCGCCGGGACCACGGCGGCGGCCGCCCGCCGCGCCACCCTCTCCCCCGAGGTCGGGGTCGCCACGGCCGGCGCACCCTCGCCAATCGGGACCTCCCCACACGACTCGCACGAGGGAGCCAGCACCATGGACACCCAGAGCGTTCCCGCCGCCACCCCCGAGGCCCTTCAAGCCGCCCAGCTCGCAGCGGCCGCGCAGGCGGCCCCTGCCGCCGCCCAGGCCGTGCCGGACCCCGAGGCCGTTCAGGCCTTCCTGGCCGCGCAGAGCGCACCGTTCGAAGCCGTCACCCCGGCCGCAGCCGTCGCCGGGGTGACGGGCGCCACCGCCGCGGGCGCCCAACCCCTGAGCCCCGCCCCCGTCCCGCCGCCCGAAGCGGTGCACGCGCCCGCCCCGGCCATGCCCGCGCCGCCAGTCGGCGCCACGGCGCTCGGGCAGGCCCCGGCGGCCCCCTGCGCGTGCCAGGGCGGCGGACCGTCGACGGCCGGGCTGTCGGGTGCCGGGCCGTCGATGGCGGGGCCACCGGGCGGCTCACCCGCGGGCGGCGGCGTCCGACCCTCCTGCGCCTCCACCAACAACCGCCCGTTGGTCTACGCGATCGGCGAGATCGGCGTGGACTTCCTGACCGAGGCCCGCCGGGACAGCTTCCGCCAGCTGATGCCGACCATCCAGGTGCCCGACCCGGACCATCCGGGCGTGACGAAGGAGCAGCCCGCCAATCCCTACAACGCCGAGCAGCTGCACGCGTACCTGACCGCCAACCCGTGGGCCTCCGACAAGGTCACCTGGACGCTGAACCTGGACAGCACGCCGCTCTACGCGCTCGAGGCCGAACCCGCCGCCGGCATGGACTGGGCCAGCGACCCCCTCGTGTTCCTCGGGGCCACGAAGGCGGACGTGCAGGCGATGATCGACGACCACTCCAAGCTCGCTGACGCCCTGATGGCGCTCGCCTCACCCGCTCGCCCGGTGTCCACGGTCTACCGGTCGTTCCGGGACGCGCACTACGGCCAGCACCTCCGCCCGGACAAGGACGACCAGTACGTCTCCCGGATCTCGATACCCGGGCGGCTGACCGACCGGACCGTCCGGCTGTTCTCCGGGCAGGTCGTGCCCGTCGTCGAGGTCAAGAGCCGTGGCATCTTCATCTGGCAGCAGAAGACGCTGGTGGACAAGGTGGTGGAGGCCGTCCTGAAGAAGGCCCAGGACGAGCACCTGACGGTCGACAAGGACTACATCCGCAAGACCATCGACACCTTCCTCGACAAGCTCTACTACCAGTTCCGCAACCTCGGACAGACATCCGCCGACCGGGCGCTCAACGCCGCCGGGACGAATGCCTACGCGATCGCCGGTCCGATCAGCCAGGCCATTCTGCTGGGCCAGACCGTCCCCACCACCGTGACGGAACCCAGCCAGCCGATCTCGCTCTACTGCATCGACACCATCTCGGTCGAGAAGAGCCCGTACTGCCGCATGGGATCGGACTGCCAGGACGTGAAGGTGACGTTCTTCGACCCCGAGAACGACCGGCGCGCGCGGGTCTCCATGCTGTTCACGATGGACGTCAGCGACGAGTACCCCGTCACCCTGGCGCCGCCCCACCAGTTCCTGGAGAGCTGAACCCCCGACACCGCCGGCACCCACGCCGACGGAACGGCCCCACGCCACCCCTCAGGAGGAGGCGGATCATGAGAACCCCCGCACCGGCCCCCAGGATCGCGCCCAGACTGCCGGTCCTCGCCCCGCCGGTCCACAGGGACGGCCGGGACGAAGCCGGCCGCCTGCCCGACAACCCGGGCGCCGCACCGGCCCGGTCGGTCTGTGCCGACCTTCCCGGCCCGGCCCGGGGCATGTGCTACGCCGCCCTCTGACGCCCCGCCCCGACGGGCCCCGCCGAGGACGGAGTGCAACCAGCACGACGAGAAGGGATGAGCAGAAATGACCAACGAAGAATTCCGCGAGGAACACCGGGCGTGGTCCCCCACCCCCCAGCTCCCGACGCTCGCCCCGCCGATCGACCGCACCGGCCGCACCGGCGGCGCCCTGGGCGCTTCCCCCGGTGTCGAGGCCGACTTCAGGTGGAGCGACCTCGTCTCCGGCGGCGCCGACGTGCTCAAGACGATCGGAACGTTCCTCTGATGAGGCACCCAGCGCCGGCGCCGGGCCGCGAAGGTCCGGCGCCGGCCACCCCGCCCGGTGACGCGGCCACGCACGACCGGCCACCGGAGCACCGGACAGGAGAGACAGGACCATGTACGAGCAGCCGCCACCCCAGGTGCCGCCGATCGACCGCACCGTGGGGTACGACGCCGATCTGAAGGTGGTCAAGGAAGTCGCCGACATCGACCCCAGCCCGCAAGGGAGCATGTCGTCCCTGAGCGTGAACCTCGGATTCATCGCCGGCCCCGAGCCGTCCGAGGCGGTGACCAACCCCGCAAGGGAGGGCGCGGGCACCGACACGAAGCCGGTCACGCAGATCATGGACGGCCCCGGTGGGCTCTACGGCCCCAGCTTCGCGGACCCGGCGCCCTGGGTCTGTGACGGTGCCCCCACCCCCGGCTGCATGCCGGCCCCACCCCCCGTGATCGGAGGCTTCATCTGACCCCTGCCGGCCGTCCCGGGCGGCTCCGCCCCGGGCCTGCGAGCAGGTCCGCCCCGGGCCGCCCGGCCGGCGGAACCCCCACCCACGAAGGGAAGAGCGACCATGACCATGGAAGACGTCCGCCAGGATCACCGGGCGTGGACTCCCACCCCGCAGCTCCCGAAGCTCGCCCCGCCGATCGACCGCACCGGCCGCGCGGGCGGCGCCCTGGGCGACGCCTCCGGCGTCGAGGCCGACAACCTCTGGAGCATCTTCAAGACGGCGCTCCCGATCGCCGCCGGCCTGCTGCTCTGACGGGATACGCCCACGGGCACTGCGTCCACGCCGTGGGGGGGGGGGGGGGCCCCCCCCCCCCCCCCCCCCCCCCCCCCCCCCCCCCCCAACCCCCCCCCCCCCCCCCCCCCCCCCCCCCCCCCCCCCCCCGGGCCCCGGGGCCCCCCCCGGGCACCCCCCCCCCCTGGGACCCAACAACACCCCGCCGCCCCCCACCCCCGCCGGCGTGCGCCTCTGCGGGTAACCCCCCCCGCCCCCCGCGCCCCCCCCGGCCGGGGGGCCCCCCCCCCCCCCCCCCCCCCCGCCACACCGCTGCCCAGGGATCAGCGCAGACCGGCGAAGAGGTCGTTCTCGGGGACGGCCGTACCCGTGGTGTCCTTGACCCGCACGAAGGTCTCCATGCCCATCAGTTCGGTGAACCGTTCCTTCCCCATCTTCAGGAAGAAGATGTTCTCGCCCTGGCTGGCGTGCGCGGCCAGGGCGTCGAACTTCCGGCCGCCGAACGCGGTGGTGTCCACCCAGGTACTGATCTCCTCGTCCGGCAGGCCGATCTCCGACATGTCGGGCATCTCGGCCTCCTCCGCCGGGTCCGGCTCCTCCCGGTCCCCGCCGAACTCCCGCATCACCTCGCCGAAACGCTGCATGGCCGAGCGCGGCGCCGTCGTCCAGTAGACCTTCGACGCCGGCTCCTCGACCAACTCCAGCGCCGCCATCGTGATGCGGTGGGCCTGGATGTGGTCGGGGTGGCCGTAGAACCCGTTCTCGTCGTAGGTGACGACCACGTCGGGCCGGTACTGCCGCATCAGTTCGGCGAGGCGGGCGGCGCCCTCCTCCACCGGCGTGCGCCAGAACGACCCGGGCGCGTCGTTGCTCGCCCAGCCCATCATCCCGGAGTCGGCGTACTCCAGCAGCTCCAGGTGAGTGACCTTCAGCACCTCGCAGCTGGCCTCCAGTTCCTGCCGGCGCATCGCGGCGACGGCCTCCGGGTCGTGCCCGGGCTCGCCCGGCTTGACCCCTCCCGGTCCGTCGCCGCAGCGGCCGTCCGTACACGTGACGAGGACCGTGCGGACGCCCTCCGCCGCGTACCGGGCGAGGACACCCCCCGTCCCGGTGGCCTCGTCGTCGGGGTGGGCGTGCACCGCCATCAGCGTCAGGGGCCGGTCAACCATGAGAATCCATCCTCCGGTGTGAAAAGTACTCGCCCCAGTCTGCGCCACGGCGAGGGGTGGTCGCTCCCGAAATCCCGCTCACCGACCGGGAAGCCCGCCGGCCAGGGTGACGGGCAGGCCCGCCTCGATGCGGCTCTGCAGGCGGCCACCGTGGACACCCGGGGTGTCGAACACGCCCTGGCCGTCGGGGTCGTCGTCGGCGCCGGCGCACAGGACCTCGGGCACCAGCACCGCCTCGGCGCCGGCGAGCGCCGGGTAGTCGGCGGCGAGGTAGGCGGGCGCCAGGACGGGGCCGTGCAGGATGCCCTCGACCAGATCGGGCTCGAATCCGGCGGACAGCACGGTGACCCGGGCGTGCAGGTCCCCGTGGAGCATGACCAGCTTGTCGGTCATGCTGCCGACGAAGGCCTCCACGTGGACGCTGCCGCGGACCAACAGCTTGGCGTCCCCCTCCAGGTAGACGGCGGCCGCCCGCAGGTCGCCGAGCACGATCAGCGCGGGGCAGCCGTCGTCGAGGTTGAGGACGGCGCCGCTGACGTCGAGGTCGCCGTCCACGACGTAGCCGGTGCCGTACGGCTCGGTGGCGTCGAGGTCGAGGTGCCCGTCGATCGACAGGGCACCGGAGTGGACGTCGTACGACTCCTCGTAGAGGTTCTCGTACGAGGAGACGGGCAGGCCGCGGCGCTCGAAGAGGGCCACGGACTCGTCCCAACTGTGCAGCGTGGTAGCGATGTTCATGGGACGAACTCTGCCACGCGGCACTGTCAGCCGATCGCGACCGGATCGAGACCGATCGTTTCGCCCGCGGGCCGGCCCGCAAGCCCCGACCCGCGTGCGAGGGGCCGGGCCCCCTCGCACGCACCGGTCAGGACAGGTAGTCCTCCAGCCCACCGTCGCGCCGGATGTCCAGGGTGACGCAGTGGAACCCGCCGCCGAGCACCCGGGAGTGCCGCAGCCGGTGCGGCAGGACGGTGATCCCGGCGTGCTCCAGCACCTTGATCAGGCCCTCCTGGCCGGACTCGACGATCGCCGTGTCCGGGGAGACCATCAGCAGGTTCATGCTGATCCAGCTCTCGCTGAGCGCGTGCTCGGGGGTGTCGCCGGAGGGCTCGGCCGGCGGGCACCACAGGACGTCCCAGCCCTTCAGCGGCTCCGGGACGGTGTCCGGTCCGATCCGCTCGGGGTTGAGCAGCACCAGCCCCGGCCGCAGCAGCGCGATGGTGCTGTCGATGTGGGTGTAGCCGTAGATGTCGCGCAGCGGGTGCAGCCGCAGGCCGCCGTCGCCGAGCAGGCCGAGGGTGGACTCCAGCCACCGCAGGCCGAGTTCGTTGCCGCTGCGGGAGACCTGGTAGAAGACGTCCCGGCCGAGCCGCAGCACGTTCGCGGCGTCGAAGACCGGCTCGGCCTCGCCGAGCAGCGGCAGCCCGTCCGCGTCGAACTCGAAGAGTTCGTCGCCCAGTCGCGGCCGGGGAGCGGCCAGCCAGCGCGCCCCGCGGCGCAGGTAGTCCTGGAAGAGGCCGCGTAGTCCGAAGACCTCGAAGTAGCGCTGCCGCATCGGGCTCGCCACCTCGATCAGCGTCTCGCCGACCACCAGGGTGAGGTCCCGCGGACAGTAGGAGTGGAAGCCGCCGTCGGCCTCCCAGAGCGGGGAGGAGAAGCCGGCCGCGTGGTCGACCGCTTCGGGCTGGTGGACGGTGACGCCGAGGCCGCGCAGGGTGGCCACCAGCGCGTCCAGGTCCTCCTCGGTCTCCTCCACGACCTGCCGCGAGTAGGGGCCGACCTCGATCGAGGCGAGGTCGGCGGCACTGGTCTTCGGGAAGCAGGACAGCCAGGAGGACGGCTCGCTCTGCTCGGGCAGCCGGGCGCCGACGGCGGTCCCGACCACGATCTCCCGCAGTGTGCTGAACTCGTCCCAGCTGTGGACCGGACGGGCCGAATCGGACATGGCTCTCCCTTGACACGGGTTTGGGGAATCGTGGACGACACGGCGCACGCGACGGCTCGGAACCGCACGGCCTCGAACCGCGTCGCCGGACGGATTAATCGCCGGACCGGCTCCGGCCGACCGCGGCGTACGGGAATTCACCGGCCTGGCAGTCGAATTCGCCTTTCGAAGGGCCGGGATCGACTGTCAAGCTACCCGGACCACCACGGCCGCGCAAGGACCGTGATCGGCACCGAATGGGCCGTCCCGACGCACCTGCGCGCGCCTCGCCCGTTGTTCGACTCCCGTTATTCCGACGCTGATCAATACCCGTGTGTCGCCCCCGGGGCCGGTCGGCGCACGGGCCGGGCCGAAGGCCCCGCGGCCTCCCCGGGCGAGCGCCCCGGCCCCGCGCTCACCACCGCCAGGCCCGGCGGATCCGGCTCCCGCCCGCCAGGGCCAGCAGCGCCCCGCCCGCCGCGGCGACCCCGGCCACCGCCAGGTTCTGCCGCTGCGCCCGGCGCCGGTCGGCGACGGCCGCCCGGGCCGAGGCCGCCAGGAAGGCCCGTTCGACCCCGGCCGTGGCCAGCTCCCCGGCCGCCACCCGCCGCATCAGCTGCTCCAACCGGCCGCCCCGGCACAGCAGTTCCGGATCCCGGTCGGAGGCCGCCCAGCCCCGGGCCGCCGCCGAGAGCCTGCGCTGCTCCCCCAGCGCCTCGCGGCCCTCCGCCAACCAGCCGCGCAGCCTGGGCCAGGCCTGCGGCAGCGCCTGGTGGGACAGCTCGACGGTGTCCCGGTCCACCACCACGAGCCGTGCCCGGACCAGCCGTTCCACCATCTCCGGTACCCCGGGGTCGTCGAACTCGGCCCGCCGGACCGGCTTGCGGGTGCCCTCGTCGCCGCCCGGCACCAGGGCGCCGCCCGACACCGGCCCACCGCCGGGCCCCAGCCCCTCGCCCAGGCCCGGCACGCCGGCGGCGGCCTCCTCGCCGACACCGACCAACTCCCCGCCGAGCCGCAGGAACACCGACCGCGCCCGCGCCTGGTCGGACGCGTCCAGCCCGTTGTACAGCGTCTCCGCCGTCCGGGCCAGCGCGCCCTCGAAGCCTCCGGTGGCCTGGAACCCGGCCAGGGTGAGCGCGTTGCCGCTGCGCCTCCGCCAGGTCTCCAGCAGCGCCGCGGACACCAGCGGGAGTGCGCCCGGCTGCTGCGCGGCGGTCGAGATGAGGACGGCCAGCAGCGCGCCCTCGACGGTACAGCCGGACCGTGCCGCCGGCTCGGTGATCGCCCGCCGCAGCTCGTCCGGCGCCGGACGCCCCACCGACAGCATCCCGTGCCGCCCGGCCGTCTCGGCCAGTCCCGGGTGCTCGGCGAGCAGTGGCCCGCACTGGTCCGAGCGGAGCACCAGCACCACCCGGCAGCGGGCGGGCGCCGCCGGCGGCAGGCCGTCCGGCGCCTCGCCCGTACCGCCCGTGGCGGTCGCCACCAGCGCGTCCAGGAAGCGCGCCCGCTCGGCGGCGTCCCGGCAGCGGGTGAGCAGCTGCTCACCCTGGTCCACCACCAGCACCGGGTCCCCGGCCGTCGCTCCCGCCCCGCCGCGCGCCGTGTCCCCGGCTCGCTGCCCGAGCCGGGCGAGGGCCAGCGCGTACGCCTCCATCGGCCGTTCACCGGGGGTCAGCAGCGCCACCGGGACACCGTCGTCGGCCGGGGGCCGCTGCGCCCCACCCCCGGCCGCCGGTCTCCCGGGATCCGCACCGGCGGCCGGAACCCCGCCGAGCCGGGCCTGTAACCCGGCTCTGACCAGCGAGGACTTGCCCGCCCCCGACGGCCCGGAGACGATCACCAGCCGCCGTTCGGTCAGCAGGGCGATCAGCCGTCCCAGCAGCGCCTCCCGGCCGAAGAACCGCTCGGCGTCGACGGCCTCGAACGCGGCCGCGCCCGGATAGGGGGCCCGTCCGACGTCCTGGGCGCGCCGCCGGGCCGCGGTCTCGGCGGCCAGCTCGGCGGCGAGCAGCTGCCAGCGGTGCTGCCACTCCCGCACGTCCCCGCCGCAGGCCTGCACATAGGCGAGGGTGACCGCCAGGCTGGGCAGCCGCCGTCCTCCCGCCGCCACCGACAGACTGGCCGCCGAGCAGTGGGCGCGGAGCGCCAGTTGACGGTACGGCAGGCCTCCGGCCCGCTCCCGAAGGGCCCGCAGATCACCCGCGAAGCGCAGCAGCGGCCCGTCCCCGGGGTCAAGTGGACTTTCCCGACGCGGCACTACGGCCCCCTTCTCCGTTGAAGCGGTGTCCTGAAAACCTCGCGTGCCACACGCGCCACGCGCGCCGCGCGTGCCTCGTGTCCATCCCCCCCGTTGATTCATCATGCACAGGACCGTCGGCGTCAAACAATGGTGCGTGCGGGTCGGTTGTTCCGAGTTGGTGTTCAATGTCCAGCCGCACGGCGCCGAACAAAGCCGGTGGGATAGAACCGGAACCCGCAGCCTTCGCTGACTTCGGAGATATCCATGAAGTTCACGCGGTACTGCCGTTCCCTCCTGTCGACACCCGCGATGGCGGTGGAGCGGTACGCCAAGAGCCATCAGTCCGGGGCCGACATCGCCATGGTCGACCTGGAGGACTCGGTCCCACCCGCCCGAAAGGAGGAGGCCCGTCGGCTCGCCGAGGAGTTCTTCACCCTCCCGTCCACCAAGCTCGCGCGCAGCGCGGTGCGCATCAACACCCTCTCCGGACCGGAGGGTCTGCGCGACCTGATCGCCATCACCCGGTACCGGGTCAAGCCGGACCTGGTGCTGATCCCGATGGCGGAGTCCGCCCGGGACATCGAGATAGCCGCCGGCGCGCTCGCCTCGGACTGCCCTCAGACGGAGTTCCTGGCCGTCGTGGAGACCCCGCTGGGCATCGAGCACGCGCCCGCCATCGCGGCCGCCGGGCACCGGCTGCGCGGGCTGGTCTTCGGCTCGGCCGACTACGCCTTCGCGGTCGGCGCCCGGCTCTCCTGGGAGGCCCTGACCCACGCCCGCGGCCGGGTGGTCAACAGCGCCCGCGCCGCCGGGGTGGAGGCGATGGACGCCCCGTTCTTCGAGGTCACCGACCTCGCCGGGCTGCGCCGGGAGGCCGGGCTCGCCCGGGACTTCGGGTTCAGCGGCAAGATCGCCGTCCATCCGCGCCAACTCGGTCTGATCAACGAGGTGTTCAGCCCGGGCGAGGAGCTGCTGGAACGTGCCCGCCGGGTGGTCGCGGCGGGTCTGGAGAACGGCCGCTCGGTCACCGTGGTGGACGGGGTGATGGTCGGCATGCCGTTCTTCGAGGCCTCGCAGCGGCTGATCGAACAGTTCGACCCGCCCCGGCCCGAGGTCTCCCCCCACCCCCTGCACCACCCACGACAGCACCCACGGGGCCACGCGCCCACCGACACCCCGAACCACTCGACGGAGAAGTGACGATGACCGAAGAATCCATCCTCGGCCCACGCCGGTACCGCAACGCCGAGGCCATGCTGGCCAGCGCCGACCCGGTCTGGCAGGCGGCCGCCGCCAACGGCCTGATCGGCATCACGGCGGACTCGGAGTCGAACAACCGGTTGATCGTCCGCGAGACCGGCCACGAGTTCGCCAACATGGTCTCCTGCTCGTACCTGGGCCTGAACAACCACCCCGCGCTGCTGGCCGGCGCGGTGGACGCGCTGACCGAGTCCCGCAGCACCTCGCTGGTCATCTCCACCACCCGGATCCGGCACAACCTGCTGGTCCAGCTGGAGGAGGAGCTGGGCGAACTGTTCGGCGCCCACATCCTGCCGGGGGCGTCCTGTACCTCGCTCACCGCCGGCATCCTGCCGCTGATCGCCTCCGGCCACCTGGACGGCACCTGTCAGGGCGGCGGCGGGCCCCGGGTGATGGTCTTCGACCGCTTCTGCCACTTCTGCATGGCCTACGCGAAGCCGATCTGCGCGGACGAGTCGCTGGTGCTGACCTGTCCGCACAACGACCTGAACTACCTGGAGGACATCTGCCGCAAGTACCCGCGGGTCGCCTACGTGGCCGACGGCGCCTACTCGATGGGCGGCACGGCGGCCCTCGACGGACTACTCGAACTCCAGGACCGCTACGGACTGTTCCTCTACATCGACGACTCCCACTCGCTGTCCATCATGGGCGAGCGAGGTGAGGGCTACGTCCGCTCCCGGCTGGAGATGAACCCGCTGACGGTGATCACCGCGAGCCTCGGCAAGGGCTTCGGCACCAGCGGCGGTGTCGCGATGCTCGGCAACCGCGAGCAGTTCGAGTTCCTGCACCGGCACGCCGGCCCGGTCGGCTGGTCGCAGAACATCCCGCTGCCGCTGGTCGGCGCCTCACTGGCCAGCGCGGCCATCCACCGCTCCCCCGAACTGGCCGACCTCCAGGCGAAGCTGACCCGCAACATCGAGCTCTTCGACGAACTGCTGCCGACCACCTTCGCGGGCAACGGCCTGCCGGTGCGCCGGGTCGACGTCGGGGACGCCGAGCGCGCGGTCAAGCTGTCCGCCCAGCTCTTCGAGCGCGGCTACTACAGCTCGGCGGTGTTCTTCCCGATCGTGCCCAAGGGCGAGGCCGGGCTCCGACTGATGATGCGCGCCGACATGGACGAGCCGATGATCCGCGACTTCGCCGGCCACGTCAAGGAACTCACCGCAGACCTCTAGGACCTGGGAGCAGCCGCGATGGACACGACCGAACCCGCCGGCTACCGGCGGATCGGCGAGCGCCGCTACCGCGAGGTGGTCGGGCGCTACTACGAGGAGTTCGAGGTCGGCGAGGTGGTCGAGCACCGCCCCGGGCGGACCGTCACCGAGCTCGACAACGTGCTGATGAGCATGCTGAGCATGAACGACGCCCCCCTGCACATCGACGCCGCCTACAGCGCGCACACCCCGTGGGGGAAGCCGATCGTCTCCAGCCTGGTGACGCTGAGCATCGTCGGCGGGATGACCGCCCGTTCGACGAGCGGGCGCACCATCGCCAACCTGGGCTGGGAGAACATCCGGATGACCCACCCGGTGTTCGCCGGCGACACGCTCTACGCGGAGACCGAGACCCTCGCCAAGCGGCTCTCCGAGAGCCGCGCCGGGCAGGGCATCGTGCGCTGCCGCACCACCGGGACGAAGTCCACCGGCGAGACCGTGGTGGTGTTCGAACGCAGCTTCCTCGTCCCGCTGCGCGGCCACGGCCTGGACGAGGTCGCGGGGTACTGACACACGAACCGGGGAGGCGGGCCGGTCGGCCCGCCTCCCCGGCACGCCGCTCAGTCCGCGCGGCGGACGTCCACCAGCACCTTGCCCACGGTCTCCCGCGCGGCCATCGCCCGGTGCGCCCCGGCCACCCCGGACAGCGGCACCGTCCGGTCGATCCGCGCCACCAGCCGTCCCTCGGCGGCGAGCCGGAACATGTGGTCGGCGACGCCCTCGAACAGCTTCCGGTCCGTCAGGACGTGCTTGAGCCAGAAGCCCTGCGCCCCCGCCGAGCGCTCGGTCAGCTCGCCCATCGTGAAGCTGTCCTCGACCCCCTCCCGCGCTCCGACCGACACCAGCCGCCCGAAGGGGGCCAGCGCGGCCAGCCCGGCGCGCAGCACCGGGCCGCCGACGGAGTCGAGGAACAGGTCCAACCCGCCCGACTCCGCGAGCCGTTCGGCCAGGTCGGGGTCCGCCGGGTCGAGCACGGTGTCGGCGCCCAGCGAGCGCACGAACTCCCGCTTCTGCGGGGTGGAGGCCAGCCCGACCACCCGGCCCGCGCCCAGTTCCCTGGCCAGCTGCACCGCCAAGTGGCCGACCCCGCCCGCGGCCGCGGTCACCGCGACGGCCTCGCCGGGCCGCAGCCGGCCCGCCAGGGTCAGCGCGCCGTAGGCCGTCGCCCCCTGCTCCAGCAGCCCGAGCGCCTGCTCGTCGTCCACGTCGTCCGGCACCTCCACGGTGTGCGCCGCCTCGGGGACGGCCACCTCGGCGTACCCGCCTCCGGTGCGCAGCAGCGCGACGACCCTCCGACCGTCCTCGCGGCGCCGCCCGACCACGTCGACGCCGAGCACCGCCGGCAGCGGGAAGCGGAGGTACTCGCCGGTGCGGCACTCCAGGTCGGCGTAGTTGAGGCCGGCCAGGGTGACGTCGACCAGCACCCGGCCGGGGCCGGCCTGCGGCTCCGGCACCGTCTCGACGCGGAGTTCCTCCGGCCCGCCGTAACGGTGGATCACCAGCGCGCGCATCCCGCTCCCGTCCACGGTCACCTCGTCCTTCTCGTCCGTCTCGTCCATCCCGTCGATCTCCTCCGTCGGGTCCGGGGTCCGTTCGGGCCTCATCCGGCGAACAGCGCGAGCAGCGCGGCCTCCAGGGCGCGGACGGCCTCCGGGGTCTCGGCGATCACGCCGTACATCAGCGAGCCGTCGGCGGGCCCGAAGTCGCTGCTGAACAGCACGCCGGTGCCGGTCTGCGGGTCGAAGGCCAGCCCGGCCGCGGCGGTGGCCGCCACGGCCTCGGCGAGGGACGGCGCCCGCAGGCCCCCGAGCTCCAGGATGTGGCGCGAGCCGCGGTGTTCCGCGCGCAGCAGGCGGCCGAAGAAGATGTCGAGCAGGTGGCTGGAGCCGGTGAGCCGGGCGTTGGTCTCGTGGAAGTAGATCTCGCCCTCCGGGGTCAGCACGGCGTCCGCGCTGACCGTGCCCCGGTAGCCGATCACCCGCAGCACCTCGCACAACCGGGCGCCTTGGTCCACGAGTTCGGCCAGCACCTCGGGGGCAGGCGTGACCGGCGGGGTGATCTCCCCGACCACCACCGGCCGCATCAGCATCTCGCCGCAGCCGGCGAGCGACACGGCCGCGTCGTCGATCAGGAACTGGGCGTACAGCGGCACGGAGTCGGCGAAGTACCGCTCCACCACGACCCGTTGGCCGCGCCCGCCGGTCAGCCAGGTCCACCGCTCGGCGACGTACCCGGCGACCGCCGCCCGGTCCGGCAGCGGCACCACCCGCTCGGCGCCGACCGCCTCCACCTTCTCGTCCCGGGCGAGGATCTCGTTGCCGAGGCCGCCGCCCTGGTACTCGACCTTCACCATCACGCTGTGCCCGCGCGCCAGCAGCCGCTCGATCGCGGCCTCCACCTCCGCCGGCGTGCCCGCCACCAGCCCCGGCGGGATCGGCACCCCGGCGCCGGCGGCCAGCGCCCGGAACCCCGCCTTGCTGTTGACCAGGGCGTTGCCGCCCTGCGCGGCGAAGGGCCGGCCGGGCATGGCGTGGGCCACGCCGAGCGCGTCCGCCAGCTCGGCGACCGCGCCGTTCGGCGAGATGGCCAGCACCTCGTCGACGGTGCGCCCGTCCAGGACGCGGCGCAGCTCGGCGCGGAAGCCCGGGTCGGCCAGGCGGTCGGTGGTGAGCACCTGGTCGCCCTGGGCCCCCGGCGGCGGCACCACGAAGGTCAGGGCGTCGGCCCGCACGCCGGTCAGCCCGGTGACGTACGCCAGGAACTCCGGGTCGGGGCCGCAGGGCAGCACCAGGACGTCGCCGTCCTCGGCCCACCAGAGCATCCGCTGTGCCGCGCACCCGGAGAAGAGCCGCTCCCGCGGCGTCATCCCGGTGAGGTCCCCGACCATCTCCTCGGTTCGGCTGTTCGCGATGCAGAGCGTCGTCATCTGGTGGACTCTCCCGGCGTTCGGCGCTGGTGCGGCTCAAGGTCCCGTGTCACCCACGGCACGGGTGTGACGTGCGCTACCGGTGTAGCGCACCGGGGTTGTTCTGGTTCGGCCCTCGGTCATTGAACAAAACGCCGAACAACCGCCGGGTCCGCGACCCGCGCGGCGGGACGGGCCCGCCCTGTTCGCCGCCGTCCTCGGCTACGGTGTCGCCGTACTCGCCGCGGCAGCCGTCGGACCGCCCGTACGGCAGCCGGCCCGACCGCCACGGCTCCATCCGCAGAGAGGGACGCACTCCCATGACCACCACCGTCGCCGCCTACGCCGTACCGGCCCCCAAGGCCCCGCTGGAGCGCACGACCATCGAGCGCCGCGCGGTCGGCGAGCACGACGTACTGATCGACATCGCCTTCGTCGGCATCTGCCACTCCGACATCCACCAGGCCCGCGAGGGCTGGGGCGAGGCGATCTTCCCCATGGTGCCCGGGCACGAGATCGCCGGTGTCGTCGCCGAGGTCGGCCCTGGCGTCACCCGGTACGCCGTCGGCGACCGGGTCGGCGTCGGCTGCATGGTCGACTCCTGCCGCGTCTGCGACAACTGCCGGGCCGGCCTGGAGCAGTACTGCGCCGACGGCCCGGTGTGGACGTACAACGCCGTCGGCAAGGACGGCCTGCCCACGTACGGCGGCTACGCGAAGAACGTGGTCGTCGACGAGAACTACGTCGTCCGCGTCCCCGACGCGCTGCCGCTGGACAGGGCCGCCCCGCTGATGTGCGCGGGCATCACCACCTACTCCCCGCTGCGGCACTGGAAGGCCGGCCCCGGCCGGAAGGTCGCCGTCGTCGGCCTCGGCGGGCTCGGCCACATGGGCGTGCAGATCGCCCACGCGCTCGGCGCCGAGGTCACCGTGCTCTCCCAGTCCCTGCGCAAGAAGGACGACGGCCTGCGGCTGGGCGCCGACCACTACCGCGCCACCGGCGACCCGGCGACCTTCCAGGAGCTGGCCGGCACCTTCGACCTCGTCCTCAACACCGTCTCCGCCCCGCTGGACGTCGCCGCCTACTTCTCGCTGCTGCGCACCGACGGCGCCATGGTCAACCTCGGTCTCCCGGAGGAGCCGCTGCAGGTCGACCTCCGGTCGGTGTACGGCAGCCGCCGCAGCATGAGCAGTTCGGGCATCGGCGGCATCGCCGAGACCCAGGAGATGCTGGACTTCTGCGCCGAGCACGGTGTGGCGGCCGAGATCGAACTGATCGGGGCCGAGCAGATCAACGACGCCTACGAGCGCGTCCGCGCCGGCGACGTCCGCTTCCGCTTCGTCATCGACACCGCCACCATCTGACCGACCCCGGAACCGACCGCCCCGGGCTCCGGGCCGGGCGCGGCTCCGGTCGGGGACCGGGGCCGCGCCGGGAACGGTGCACCGGGGCGCGGGGGTTCAGCGGGATCTCAGCAGTGTGCCACCGGGGCGTCAACGCCCCTGGAGGCGCTTGACGTTGTCGCCGAAGCTCCAGCCCTTCGAGCCGTCCCAGTTGATCGACCAGGTCATGAGCCCCTTCAGCGAGCCGCTGAAGGCGTTCCACGACTGGCCGACCAGGCCCGGGTCCATGTAGCCGCCGCCCGCGCCGGGCTGGGCCGGCAGGCCGGGCACCTGCTTGTCGTAGGGCACCTTGACGGTGGTGCCCTGGATGGTCAGGCCGTTGTTCAGGCAGGTGGTCTGCGCGGTGAAGCCCTGGACGGTGCCGGCCTGATAGGAGTCGCCGGAGCAGCCGTACATGCTGCCGTTGTAGTACTGCATGTTCAGCCACCACAGCCGGCCGTTGTCGGCGTACTTCTTGACGATCGGCAGGTAGGCGCCCCAGATCGAGCCGTAGTTGACGCTCCCGCCGGTGACGTACGCGGTCTCGGGGGCCATCGTCAGGCCGAAGCCGGCGGGCATCTGGGCCAGCACGCCGTCGATGATGCGGATCAGGTTGGCCTGGGAGGCGGACAGCGTGTTGATGTTGCCGCTGCCGGACAGGCCGGTCTCGATGTCGATGTCGATGCCGTCGAAGTTGTACTTCTTGAGGATCGGGACGACGGTCGCGACGAACTTGTCGGCGACGGTGCTGGAGCTCAGGTCGATTCCCGCGGCGGCGCCGCCGATCGACATCAGGATCGTCGCCCCGGCCGCCTTGGCCTGGCACATCTCGGCGGGGGTCGAGACCTTGACGTTGGCGTCCATGCCGTCCTGCCACAGCACGGTGCCGTCCGAGAGGATCACCGGGAAGGCGGCGTTGATGACGTTGTAGCCGTGCGCGGCCATCCGGCTGTCCGTGATGGGGACCCAGCCCATGCCGGGGTGGACGCCGTTGGAGGCGCCGTCCCAGTTCTCCCAGTATCCCTGGAGGACCTTGCCGGAGGGCTTGGGCTTCGTGGGGCAGGTGTCGCCCGGCGGGGTGGTGGTGGGCGGCGGCGTGGTCGGCGTGGTGCTGGTGGGAGACGGGGTGCTGGTGGGCGGCGGGGTCGTGGGGGTGGTGGCGGTCGGCGAGGGGCTGCTGCCGCCGGGGCCGGTGAGCGACACGTCGTCCGCGTAGAACGCGGGCTGCCCGTACCACCCGTGCAGGTAGACGGTCACCGAGGTGGTGTTCGCCCCGGTGGTGAAGCCCACGCTGAGCTGGCCGTACGAGGCGCTGCTCGCCGTCCAGGTGGACGGGTCGCTGCCGCCGCCGGTGCCGGTGGCGCCCAGGTAGACGTAGCTGCCCTGGACGTAGGCGCTCAGCGTGTACTGGGAGTTGGGCTGCACGCTGATGGTCTGGCTGCACTGGGCGGTGTCCTGGCCGGTCGGCGTGGCCTGGAGCGCGGCGGCCCCGGAGTGGACCGGGCTGCCGACGGTCGCGGCGGTACCGCCGGAGCAGGTCCAGCCGGAGAGTCCGTTCTCGAAGCCGGGGTTGGCCACCAGGTTGGGGGTGGCGGCCCCGGCCGTGACGGTGGTGCCGGCCACGGCGAGGCCGGCCCCGATGACGGCGGCGGCGCTCACCCCGGCGAGGGAGCGGTGCAGGACGGTCGACCCGGGCCGGGCGCGGCCGGTCCGGTCCACCCGCGTCGCGCGCTCCACGGCCGCCCGCCGCGGCCGGGGAGTTCCGAGCGGCTCGCTCCCGCCCGACGGGCGCGGCGTGCGTGACCTCCGACGAAACATGCTGTGCTCCCTTTCCGCCGAGCGTCATGGACATGACCGACGCGTGGGGGCGTGACGCCCGGCTCTGGGTGAAGTGGGGGGATGTGCGGAGCAGTGCCCGACCGGATCGTAGGAGGGGCGGCAAGGCACGTCAATAGGTCTGGACCATTTGAGGTCTGGACCAATTTCCCCGCATGCTTCCGACCGTCATGACAGGGCGCCCGCACCGATCCGGGTCGGTGCGGGCGCCCTGGAGGCCGATCCCGGGCCGCGGCTGCGGCTCCGGCGAGGGGGGCGTCAGACGGTCCGCGGGGCGGTCATCAGCGCCGTGATCTCCTCGGCGAGCTGCGGGCCGAGCTCACCCCAGCCGTCCTTGTAGCCGTAGACCCCGGCCAGGGTACGGGCCTCGTAGTCGCCGTTGAGGATCTCGACGTCGTCGGCGGTGATCAGCCCGGGGTGGGCGACGCCGACGGCCGACGAGACCTTCAGCAGCTCCTTGCGCAGGGTGCGCAGGTAGTTGGCGGTCCGGTCGGCCTTGGACGCCGGGTCGACGCCGCGGGCCAGCCACGGGTTCTGGGTGGCGATGCCGGTGGGGCACTTGTCGGTGTGGCACTTCTGCGCCTGGATGCAGCCGATCGACAGCATCGCCTCACGGGCCACGTTGATCATGTCGGCGCCGAGGGCGAAGGCCACCGCGGCGTTCTCGGGCAGCCCGAGCTTGCCCGAGCCGATGAAGGTCAGGTCGTCGGTCAGCCCCAGCTCGGCGAAGGTGCCGTAGACCCGGGAGAAGCCCATCCGGAACGGCAGCGACACCGAGTCGGCGAACATCCGCGGCGCCGCCCCGGTGCCGCCCTCGCCGCCGTCGATCGTCACGAAGTCGACCCCGCGGTCACCGCGCGCCATCAGGCTGGCCAGCTCCTGCCAGAAGCCCAGCTCTCCCACCGCGCTCTTCACCCCGACCGGCAGGCCGGTCTCGGCGGCGAGCAGCTCGACGAAGTCGAGCATCGAGTCGACGTCGCCGAACGCGGTGTGCCGCGACGGGGAGGCGCAGTCCTTGCCGACCGGGATGCCACGGATCCCGGCGATCTCCGGGGTCACCTTCGCGCCCGGGAGCATCCCGCCCAGCCCGGGCTTGGCGCCCTGGGAGAGCTTGATCTCTATCGCCTTGACCGGGGCGCCGGCGACCACCTCCTTCAGCTTGTCCAGGTTGAAGCTGCCGTCCTCGTCTCGGCAGCCGAAGTACGCGGTGCCGAGCTGGAGGACGAGGTCACCGCCGTTGCGGTGGTGCGGGGAGAGGCCGCCCTCGCCCGTGTTGTGCATCGTGCCCGCCAGCGCGGCCCCCTTGTTGAGCGCCGTGATGGCCGCGCCGGAGAGCGAGCCGAAGCTCATGGCCGAGATGTTCACCACGCTCGCCGGCCGGAACGCCTTGGCGCGCCCGCGCGGCCCGCCCAGCACCTTGGCCGAGGGCAGCGGGGCCTGCGGGTCGTGGGTGTCGGGCAGCGTGCCGGCGAAGGTGCGCTGCTTCAGGTAGGCGTGGCCCTGGACGTGCTCGACGTCGACCTCGGTCCCGAACCCGAAGTAGTTGTTCTCCTCCTTCGCCGACGCGTAGATCCAGGTGCGCTGGTCACGGCTGAAGGGGCGCTCCTCCTCGTTGGAGGTCACGATGTACTGCCGCAGCTCCGGCCCGATCCGCTCCAGCAGGTACCGGGCGTGCCCGACCACCGGGAAGTTCCGGAGCAGCGCGTGCCTCTTCTGGACGAGGTCGCGGGCAGCCAGGATCGCCACCGCTGACGCGGCGACCGCGCCGATCTTCCGGGCTTGCATGGACGTTCCTCCTCGGTGTCGGACGGCGGGCACGCGGGCTCGCGGGCATCGGCGTCCGTCGAACAGTGCCAAATACAGTGCCAAATGATGTTAAGAGGCCCGGTCGACGGGTCGGCGGTCAGGGGCCGCACCGGGCGGCCCGGACACGCGGACGCTCCCGCCGTCGGGTGCGTGACGGCGGGAGCGGATCCCCGGGAGTGCTCGCCGGGTCAGTGGAAGCCGAGCGCGGAGGGGGTGACGGTCGGACCGTCGGCCCGCCGCGGATTCGCCGGCGCCGCGAGGGTCAGCGCCGCGAGCTCCGCCCCGGCCCGTTCGATCCGCCGCGGCAGGGTGTCGGTGCGGCTGTCGCCCGTACCGCCCCAGTCCTCGGAGGCCGCGAAGACGGCGGTCGGAGCGACGAGCGCGCGCTGGTAGGCGAAGAGCGGACGCAGCGCGTGCTCCAGGGCCAGCGAGTGGCGCGCGGTGCCGCCGGTCGCGCCGATCAGCACCGGCTTGCCCTCCAGGGCGCCGGGGTCGAGCAGGTCGAAGAACGACTTGAACAGTCCGCTGTAGGAGGCGGAGAAGATCGGGGACACGGCGATCAGCGCGTCGGCCGTGCTCACCTGCTCCAGCGCGTCGCCCAGGGACGGCGAGGGGAAGCCGGACAGCAGGTGGTGCGAGATGGGGGTGGCCAGCGGGCGCAACTCGTGCACCAGCACCCGGACTTCACGGCCCGATCGGGCCAGCTCGGCGGAGGCGGCCTCGGTGAGGCGGTCCGCCAGCAGGCGGGTGGAGGAGGGCAGGCTGAGGCCGCCCGAGACCACGGCCAGGGTGATCGGCGAGGTCGGTTCCATGGGGAAGAACTCCGTCCTGGTCAGGAGGTGGCGGGGGCGTCGTCCCCGGGCGTGGCGGGGGCGTCGTCCCGGAGCGTGGCGTGGGTGGGGGCGTCGGGAACGGTCGCGGGCCGGCCCTTGGCGAACTCCTCGCGCAGCACCGGCACGACCTCCTCGCCGAGGATGTCGAGCTGCTCCAGCACGGTCTTCAGCGGCAGGCCGGCGTGGTCCATCAGGAACAGCTGGCGCTGGTAGTCGCCGACGGCCTCGCGGAAGCCGAGGGTGCGCTCGATGACCTCCTGCGGGCTGCCCACGGTCAGCGGGGTCTGCTCGGTGAACTCCTCCAGCGAGGGCCCGTGGCCGTACACCGGCGCGTTGTCGAAGTACGGACGGAACTCGCGCACCGCGTCCTGGGAGTTCTTCCGCATGAACACCTGCCCGCCGAGGCCGACGATCGCCTGCTCCGGCGTGCCGTGGCCGTGGTGGGCGAAGCGCTCGCGGTAGAGCTCGACCATCTTCCGGGTGTGCTCCTGCGGCCAGAAGATGTTGTTGTGGAAGAAGCCGTCGCCGTAGTAGGCGGCCTGCTCGGCGATCTCGGGGCTGCGGATCGAGCCGTGCCAGACGAACGGCGGCACGCCGTCCAGCGGGCGCGGGGTGGCGGTGAAGCCCTGCAGCGGGCTGCGGAAGCGGCCCTCCCAGTCGACCACGTCCTCGCGCCACAGCCGGCGCAGCAGCGCGTAGTTCTCCACCGCGAGCGGGATGCCCTGGCGGATGTCCTGGCCGAACCACGGGTAGACCGGGCCGGTGTTCCCGCGCCCGAGCATCAGGTCGACGCGGCCGTCGGCGACGTGCTGCAGCATCGCGTAGTCCTCGGCGATCTTCACCGGGTCGTTGGTGGTGATCAGGGTGGTCGCGGTGGAGAGCACGATCCGCTCGGTCCTCGCGGCGATCCACCCGAGCATGGTCGTCGGCGAGGACGGGACGAACGGCGGGTTGTGGTGCTCGCCCATGGCGAAGACGTCCAGGCCCACCTCCTCGGCCTTGAGCGCGATGGCCAGGATCGCCTTGATGCGCTCGCGCTCGCTCGGTTCCCGGCCCGTGGTCGGGTCGACCGTCACGTCACCGACGCTGAATATCCCGAACTGCATGGGGTTTCGCCTATCCCTCGGCTGGTCGCGGCCCGGTCGGGCCGCCCAGCGAAACCTAGGCAACCGACGACGGGCGGACGGACTTCGCAACGCATCGCCAGTTGCCCGGCAGCGCACTGCCGTCGGCGGCGGGCCGGGGTGGCCGTGCTCGTGCGTTGTCGGAACAGTCCCGGGCGCGGAGCGAGCAGAACCTCCCGCCGACCGCGGGCTAGCGTCCTCGGCGTGACGCCCCGCCGATCCGGCCGGAGCCGTGGACACGGGCCCACTCCTGCCGCGCCGGGCGGGCGACGCCGGACGGGCTCGGGCCCTGGGTGGGGAACCACCCGGAGCCCGAGCCCGTCGGCATGCGTCAGAACGGCGGCATAACGGCGGCAGTTCGCTGCCGGCACGCCGGCAGCGAACCGTCCGAACGCCTCAGAGGCCGAAGCGCGCCCGGTGCGAGGCCGGGACGAGGTCGGCGTACTCGGGGTGCCTGATGATCCAGCCCCGGACGAAGGGGCAGTAGGGCAGGACGGCGAGCCCCTGCTCGCGCGCCTCGTCCAGCGCCGCGCGCACCAGCACGCCGCCCAGGCCGCGTCCTTCGAACCGGGGGTCGATCTCGGTGTGGATGAAGGCGATCTCGCCGCCGGACCGGTGGTACTCGGCGAAACCGGCGAGCTCCCCGCCGTCACGGATCTCGAAGCGCGACTTCTCCGCGTCGTCGCTGACGGTCTGTCCCATGGTCTTCCTCCTGCTGGTCGCGGCACTGGCCGCCACTGGAACGCGCGGCACCGGAGCAGACCTCCGGAGCCCCTCGGTGTCGGTCCTCAGGCTAGGAACGTGCCTGGCCGGGGCCTGTTCCGACGGTGCACCGGCTGCGGTCGGTCCGCGCACCGAACGGAAGCCGAACCTCCGCCGAGGGCGCTCGACGCCCTCGGCGGCGTCCCGTCCCGGCGACCGGTCAACCGCGCCCGCCGCCCTGTTCGTAGAGCGCCACCAGCACGCCGTGCACCGGCTCTCCCGGCGGGGCCTCGGTGGCCTCGTCCACCAGGGCCTGGAGGGCGGCGCCGAGGCGCGCGGCCTGGTCGGCGGTCAGCCGCAGGTGCCGCAGCACCAGCAGCGGTTCCTGCGGGGCCTTGGCGCACTCCTCGGCCACCGCCCCGAGCAGCGCGGTGGTCGGCCCGGCGTCCGCTCCGGCCACGGTGATCCGCCGGGCGGTTCGCTGGTAGAGGTGCTCGCTGCCGCCGCGCACCTTCCTGGTCTCCACGATGCGGACGACGCCGGCGTCCTGGAGCACCTTGAGGTGGTGCGCCACCGTGCCCTTGCGGCTGTCCAGCAGCGCCGCCAGCCGGCCGACGGTGACGGGTTCCCCGCCGAGTGCCAGCAGCAGCCGCTGGCGCAGCGGGTGGGAGAGCGCCTTGTACTGCCGCGGGCTCTCGATGGTGAGTTCCTGGTCCTGGGTCTGATCCTCCACCCGTAAAGCGTCCAATTTTCTTGACGCTTTCGCAAGCCGCGTGCTCTACTCGTGCCGACCTGATCGATCATCACCAGCGGGGGGCAACAGATGGCGGGGCTTCAGTCGGCCGAGATCACCGGGATCGTCACCGAGGTGCGCCGGCTCACCACCGAGCTCTACGTCTTCCCCGAGGTCGGCGAGCGGATCGCCGGGCGCCTCGCCGAGGCGCTGTCCCAGGGCCGCTACCACCGGGCCGAGGATCCCGAGACGCTCGGCCGGCTGGTCACCGAGGACCTCCGGTCGGTCAACGCCGACGGCCACCTGCGGCTGAAGTTCCACCCCCACCCGATCCCCGCGGACAAGGAGGACGGCGCCGTCCTCGCCGAACTGACCAGGGCCGCCGACCTCTCACTCGGCGGCGTGCCCCGGATCGAGCGCCTGGAGGGCGGGGTCGCCCTGCTGAAGCTCGCGCCGATCCTCTTCCCGCTCGACATGACCGGCGGATCGCTGGACGCCGCGCTCGCCCTGGTCGCGCGGGCCGAGGCCCTGATCCTGGACCTGCGCGAGTGCGTCGGCGGCCACCCGTACACGACCGCCCACATCTGCGGCCACCTCTTCGACGAGCCGACGCACCTCAACACCCTCTACGACCGCGAGGAGGACGCCGAGCAGCAGTTCTGGAGCCCCGCCCAGGTCCCCGGCCCGCGGTTCGGCGGCAGCAAGCCGCTCTACGTGCTGATCAGCGCGGCCACCTTCTCGGGCGGCGAGGAACTCGCGTACGACCTCCAGCAGCGCGGCCGCGCCGTGGTGGTCGGCGAGGTGTCCGGCGGCGGCGCCAACCCCCGCCGGGGCTTCACCCTCCACCCCCACCTGGAGGCCACCATCCCGACCGCCCGCTCGATCAACCCGGTCTCGGGCGGCAACTGGGAGGGCACCGGCGTGATCCCGGACACCGCGACGGACCCGGCCCTGGCCCACGAGGTGGCCCACCGCGCGGCGCTGGCCGAGGTGGCCCGGCTCGGCGGTGACACCCCGTCCGCCGAGGAGGCCCGGCGGGCGCTGGGCGGCCGGGCCGAGGACCGCCCCGCGCCGTCGGACGACCGGCTCTGACGCCCGGCGCCGCCGGCCCTCACCTCACCAGGGCCGGCGGTGCAGCGCCATGTGCACGGTGTCCACGACCTGGATCAGCGCGGCCCGGGTGGTGCCCGTGGGATGGATCCCGCCGACGAGCAGGAAGCCGTGCATCACCCCCTGGTAGCGCGTGGCCACCACCGGCACCCCGGCAGCGCGGAGCCTGGCCGCATAGGCCTCGCCCTCGTCCCGCAGCACGTCGGCCTCCGCGGTGACCACCAGGGCCGGCGGCAGCCCGGCGAGTTGCTCCAGCGACGCCCGCAGCGGCGCGGCCGTCGCCTCCGAGCGCCGGTCCCGCTCGGGCAGGTAGTCGTCCCAGAACCGGCGCATGTGCTCACGGTGCAGGAAGTAGCCGGTGGCGAACCGGCGGTAGGACGGGGTGTCGAAGTCGGCGTCGGTCACCGGGTACAGCAACACCTGCTGGACCAGCGGAAGTTCACCGCGCTCCCGGGCCAGCAGCGTCAGCGCCGCCGCCAGATTGGCCCCCGCCGAGTCCCCGACGACGGCGATCCGCTCCCCCGCCAGCCCGATCTCATGACCGTGCTGGTGGATCCACCGGGCCACCGCGTAACACTGCTCGACGGCCACCGGGTAGCGCGCCTCCGGGGCCCGGGCGTAGTCCACGTACACGACGGCCGCGTCCGCACCCAGCGCGAACTCCCGCACCAGCCGGGCGTAGCAGTCGGCGTCACCGAGCGACCAGCCCAGGCCGGGCAGGAACAGCACCACCGGACTGGGCCGGGCGGCGCCGACGGGTCTGGTCACCTGGACGTGCACCCGCCCCGCGGACTCACAGGGCAGGGCGAGCCACTCCGACTCGATGCCCCACGGGTCGTCCTCGAACTCGTCCTCGTCCTCGAACTCGCCGTCGGCCGGCCACTCGTCCGACCAAGCGCTCGGCCAGCCATCCGGCCAACCGCCCGACCCGGCACCCGGCGCGAGGTCACAGGCGAGGAAGGAGAGGTCCGGCAGCTCCGTGGCGGACCGGCCGGCCCCGGCGTCCAGGAACTCCTGGAGCGCCCGGTCGAGCACCGGGCGCCGCTCAGGCTGCGGGGTGGGCTCGGACAACTCGTCGCTCCTGACCTGATCGAAGGGACGCGGCAAGGCGTTGCGCGCCCCGGCGTGGACTCGGTCCGAGCCGAGCGGAACGCCGGTCCGCCCGAGCCGGTGACACGCCACCGACCGTACTGCCGGGGCGCCGGCGCCGCTGGTCTGATCGTGCACGGATTCCGGCCGGGGCGAGCGGCGCGTCGACCGCCCCCACGACGAGCGCCTCAATGTCCATCGGGTGCGGTTTCCTCGATCGGGAGATCCGCCGACTGTACACGATCGGCTTTGCCGGCATCGTGGATGAGTTCCGCGACCGCGGTGGGCCGGGAGACGGCCACGCTGTGGGAGGCGTCGCGCAGTTCGAGGACGGTGGCACCGGCGCGCTCGGCCGTGAAGCGCTGGACGGCCGGCGGCAGCGCCCGGTCGGCACCCGTCACCAGGGCCCACGAGGGCTTCGCGCGCCAGGCCGCCACCGTCGGCGCGTCGATCAACACCCGGTCGGCTACGGGGCGTTGGATCGCGGCCAGCACCTGCGCCAGCTCCGCGTCGAGGTCGGCGGCGACCAGCGGCCGGAAGCAGTCCGCGGGTACCGAGAGCTCCGTCGCCCGCTCGGTGCCGCCGGCGGTGAACTCCGTGTGCCGCAGCCGGGAGATCAGCGGCGAGGGGGCGAAACGGCGCGCGAGCGCGCAGTAGTTCTCCCCCACGTCGGGCAGGTAGGCGGCCACGTAGACCAGCGCGAGGACGTTGGGGGCGGCCCCGGCCTCGGTGATCACGGCGCCTCCGTAGGAGTGGCCGACCAGGACGACGGGGCCGTCGATGCCCGCGACGACGTCGGCCAGGTAGGCGGCGTCATGGGCGAGGCCCCGCAACGGGTTCGCGACGGCGAGGACCGTCAGTCCGCGGCGGTGGAGCTCGGCGACGACGCCGAACCAGGTACTGGCGTCGGAGCAACCGCCGTGGACGAGCACGACGGTGGGCCGGGTGGAGGGCATGGCGACCTTTCGACTGGCGCCGGACGGCCGGACGCGACAGGGCTGCGGGGGCGGGTTCAGGCCGGGTTTCGCCGGTCGGCGTGGGCGGCATGGGCCTGCCCCGCCGAGGAGATGGGCGGCGGCTCGTCGTGACGATTCTCGCCGCGCACCGGACCGGGTGACCACCGACCGACGTAGGGATTGCCCGACGAAGCTTCATCGCTCTGTAGCAAGGCCACCGGGACGGGTGCCCACGAAGCACGTTCCCGCTGCTCCGGGGGCCGTGCGTCCGCAGGCGTGCAGGATCCGCACAGCGGTGGGCGCTGACGGGCAAGTCCGTCGGCGCCGGGCCGCCTAGCGTTCCCGGGACAGGGAGCGAGGGGCTCTCCTGGGGCCGCCCGACGACGTCGACTCCCCCGTACCGTCGCGTCGTCGGGCGTCCGGTGGGCAGTGTGAGAGAGGACGAGCGAGTGGTGCGTCGATGACCGGGACCGACGGCGGACAACACGGCACCGCGAGCGGTTCGGCCTGGTCGCCGTTGCGCCGACGGGTCTTCCGTGACCTCTGGCTGGCCCAGTTCACCTCGAACGTGGGCAGCTGGATGCAGACCGTCGGGGCGCAGTGGCTGCTGGTCGGCCACGGCGCGGGCCAGGTCTCCCTGGTCCAGCTCGCCGCGGGCCTGCCGGTGCTCTTCCTCGCCCTGCCGGCCGGGGTCCTCGCGGATCTCGTGAACCGGCGCCGCCTGCTGCTGGCGATGCAGGCCGCCATGGCGCTGGTGGCCGCGGTGCTGACCGCGCTGGCCTTCGCGGGAGTGCTCGGGCCCTGGACGCTGCTGGCCCTCACCTTCCTCCTGGGCTGCGGGAACGCGCTCAACGGCCCGGCCTGGCAGGCGGTGCAGCCCTCGCTCGTCCCCCGGGAGGAGTTGCGCCAGGCCGCGGCCCTGGGGGCGGTGAACATGAACCTGGCGCGCGCCGTCGGCCCGGCCCTCGGCGGGATCCTCGTCGCCGCCCTCGGGGTCGGCTGGACCTTCGCCGTCAACGCCGCCTCCTTCCTCGCGATCCTGGTGGTGCTGGCCGGTTGGCGGCCCGGGGACCAGGAGCGGTCGCCGCGGCCGGGGCAGGAGCGCGAGCACCTGCTGGCGGCCATGCGCGCCGGCGGCCGGTACGTGCGCAGCGCACCGCGGATCCGCCGGATCCTGCTGCGCAGCGCCCTGTTCGTGCCCGGCGCCTCCGCCCTGTGGGCGCTGCTGCCGGTGTCCGCGCACGAGTCCCTCGGGCTCGGTGCGGCCGGGTACGGCGTGCTGCTGGGCGCCGTCGGGCTGGGAGCGGTCGCGGGAGCGGCGGTGCTGCCGGCGGTGTCCCGACGGATCGGCGGCAACGGCTCGCTGGCGCTCGCCGGGGCCGTCTTCGCGGGCGCGCTGGTGGCCCTGGCCGTCGGCGGCAGCGTGCCGGTGGCCTTCCTGGCCCTGGTCCTGGCCGGAGCGGCGTGGATCACCGCGCTGTCCACCCTGAACGCGAGCCTCCAGGTCGCCCTGCCGGCCTGGGTGCGGGCCCGCGCCTCCGCCTTCTACCTGCTCGTCTTCCAGGGCGGCAGTGCCCTCGGCTCGCTGGTCTGGGGGCAGGTGGCGCAGCACGCCGGCGTGTCGGTGGCGATGCTCCTGGCGGCGGTGACCCTCCTCGGCGGGGTGCTGACGCTGCGGCTGCTGCCGCTGCTCGGCGGCCAGAACGACCCGACGCTCTCGGAGGCCTGGCCCGAACCCCGGCTGGCCGTCGAGCCGGCGCCGCAGGACGGGCCGGTGCTGGTGACCGTGACGTACGAGGTGCGGGCGGAGCGGCGTCCGGCCTTCGCCGCGGCGATGCGGAAGGTGGAGGCCTCCCGGCGCCGGACCGGAGCGGTCACCTGGGGCCTGTACCGGGACGCCGCCCGGCCGGAGCGGTTCGTCGAGACGTTCACCGTGACGTCGTGGTCGGAGCACTGCGCCCAGCACCACGGGCGCTACACCGGCACCGACCGCGCCTTCGAGGCCGAAGCCCGCACGCTGCTCACCCGGGAGCCGACCGTCACCCACGCCACCATGGCGCGCTGACGGGCCTTCGCGGACGGCGGTGCCCCGGGCCCGCGAAGCGGCGGCCACGAACGGCGTACCCTCGGGAAGCTGCGAACGGCAGCAGGACGGGTGCGACGGGAGAGGGCGGACATGGCAGGGTCGGGCGGTCCGCTGTCCCGCAGTGGACTGCGCGGCCGGGAGGCCGAGCTCGAGGAGCTCCAGGCACTGATCACCTCGGTGGCCCGCACCGGGGGCGGAGGGCTGGCCCTGATCCAGGGGGAACCCGGCATCGGCAAGACCACGCTGCTCGCCGAGGCCGTCTCCCGGGCCGGGGCCGCGGGTTTCGCGGTCGGCCTGGGCAAGGCCGAGGAACTGCACCACGTCGTGCCGCTCTCGTCCCTGGCGGCCAGTCTCCTGCACGGCGACCGGCCGCTGTTGTCCGACGGCGCCTTCGTCGATCTGGCCCGCCGTCACGACCAGCGGATCTGGCTGGTGGAGCGCCTGGCGGAGGCCGTCGAGGCCCTGGCGGGCAGCGGGCCGGTGCTGATCGGCCTGGACGACGTGCAGTGGGCCGACGCGCTGAGCCGGTTCGCCCTGCAGCAGCTCCCGACCCGGCTGCGGACCTCACCGGTGCTGTGGCTGCTGACCGCGCGACAGGAGCCCGCCGGCCCGGCGGAGGAGGTCGTCGCGGCGGCGACCGGCAACCTTCCGACGGTCACGGTGGCCCTGGGCCCGCTGTCCGGCGCGGCCATCGGCCAGCTGGCCGACGACGCCCTCGGAACGGCGGCCGACACCTTTGTACGGGACCTGCTCGGCAGCGCCGGCGGGAACCCGTTCCTGGCGGTCGAGCTGCTGGCGGGGCTGCGGACCGCCGACGCCGCGGAGCAGGCCGTGCCCTCCGGACTCGTGGCGGGCGTGCGCGGCAGGCTCGGTTCCCTGCGGCCCGACACGCTGCACTTCCTCCGGATGGGGGCGGTGCTGGGCCGCAGGTTCGGCTTCCAGGACGCCGCCGCGCTCTGCGGCCAGTCGGCCGCCGCACTGGTCCCGGCACTGGAGGAGGCCGTACGGGCCGGGCTCCTGGACGACGACGGCGACCACCTGGTGTTCCGGCACGACCTGCTGCGCCAGGCGGTCTACGCCGACGTCCCGCCGTCGGCCCGCAAGGCCCTGCACCGCGAGGCCGCGCGCCACCTGGTTGCCGCCGGCGGGCGGCCGGTCGACGCGGTGCCGCACATCCTCCGGGGAGCCGTACCCGGGGACGAGGAGGCCGTGGCGCTGCTGCGGCGGGCGGCCGAGGACGTGCTGCCGGTCACGCCGGGCCTCGCGGCCGACCTGATGACGCGTGCCCTCGAACTGGTGCCGTCGCCGGGGCCGCTGAAGTTCGCCGTGGGCGAGCAGGCGATCCTCACCCTGACCCGGGCCGGCCGGAACCGGGAGGCGCTGTCGGCGGGCGACCGGCTGCTGGCCGAGCGGCCGCCGCTGGCGACCTTCGGCCGGCTCCAGGCCGCCCTCGGCGGGACGCTGTGGTCCCTGGACCTCGCCGAGGAGTTGCGCCGCCGGGCCGAGGCCGCGCTCACCACCGGCGGCTCCGCCCCGGAGATCTGTGCCCGGCTGGCCGCCCTGCGCGCGCTGGCCCTGTCCCGGGGCCGCGACCTCGTCGCGGCGCGGGAGGCCGGCGAGGCCGCACTGCGCGCCGCCACCGCCGCCGGTGACCGGGAGGCCCACGTCCTGGCCCTGTCCGGGCTCGGCGAGATCGCGCTGAACGCCGGTGAGACGGCGCTCGGGCTGGAGCGCTTCGCCGCGCTGAGCGCCATCGACTCCGGCTTCCTCCCCGAGGAGATCGTCGCGCACCTGCACGCGGACGACTTCGCGGCGGCCGAACGCCTGCTCCTGGGGCCGGCGGGCGAGGCCGTGGCGACGCGTCAGGCCATGCTGCTGTGGGCCCGCGGCCAGCACGACCTGGGGCTCGGCCGACTCGACGACGCCGAGGCGGGCTTCGAGACCATGGAGCGCCTGGAGGACGAACTGCGGGTGCCCGTCCAGCAGGTGAACGGCCGGGTCATCCGCTCCCGGCTCGCCCTGCTGCGCGGCGACCGGGAGGCGGCGCGGGAGCACCTGGCCGCCGCGCGGGAACGCCTGGCGGTCAAGCCGAACCCGGGAAACACGGCCGCGGTGCGCTTCCTGGAGGCGGTGCACGCCGAGGCCGACGGGGACCTCGGGCTCGCCGTCGACCGGATCCGCCAGATCCAGCGGGAGGGGTTCTTCATGCGCTGGCGGCTGCTGCGGGACTGGGTCGACGCCGCGGTCCGGATGGCCCTGCGCGGCGGGGCGCCCGAACTCGCCGAGGACCTGGCCGCGCAGGCCGAGGCCCACGCCGGGCGCAACCCGTCGGTGCCGACCGCCACCGGCCTCGCGGCCCAGGCCCGCGGGCTGGTGGCGAACGACCCCGCCGTACTCGAACACGCCGTGGAGCTGCTCGCGGAGAGCCCCCGCCGGCTGGTCCGGGCCGCCGCGTACGCCGATCTCGGCCGGGCGCTCCTGGCAGCGGGGCGGAAGGACCGCGCCACGGCGGCGCTGGCCCACGCCCGGGGCGCCTTCGCCGAGTCGGGCGCCCACGCCGCGGCCGAGGAGGTGCGACGCGCGCTGGAGGGACCGGAGGCCGGCCTGCGGAAGGCGGCCGCCGCGCCGCGCCCCGTCCAGGGGTGGGGGGCTCTGACGGCCTCGGAGCGGAAGGTCGCGCACCTCATCGCCCAGGGCCACACCAACCGGTCGGCCGCCGAGGCGCTCGTCGTCTCCCCGCACACGGTCAACACCCACCTGACCGCCGTCTTCCGGAAACTGTCGATCAGCTCCCGGGTCCAGCTCGCCAACCTGGTCGCGTCGCTGCCCGAGGGCTGAGCTGGAGGGCCGTCGAGGAGGGTGGCGATCATGCCGCCGACGGCGACCTGTTTAATGGGCGTTCGAACGGAAGGGGCCGGCTGGACCGCTTTTGACGGCACTCCTGCAGTCCGGTCCCTCCCGGCGACCGACCAGGTCACCCCGTCACTCGACAAAGGCACCAGCATGTTCTCACCGGCCAGCCCGCCGGCGCGGCGTACCGCCGCCCTCCTGACCGGAACCCTCCTCCTGGCGCTCGCCGCCACCGGGTGCGGCAGCGGCTCCGGCTCCGGCAACGGTTCCGGCCCCGGTTCGGCCGGGGGTGAGGTCACCTCCATCACCGCGCTCGACTACTACACCGACGAGTCCGAGCACGCCCAGTGGGGCGAGATGCTCGACGCGTGCGGCCGGAGCGCCGGTGTGAAGGTCGAGCAGACCAGCGTCCCCGGGGCGTCCCTCATCCCGAAGGTCCTCCAGCAGGCGTCGTCGCGGACCCTTCCCGACCTGCTGATGCTGGACAACCCCGATCTGCAGCAGATCGCCAGGACCGGAGCGCTGACCCCGCTGGACGCGTACGGCATCGACGCCGACGGCTTCGCCGAGGGCATCCGGTCCGCGGGCACCTACGAGGGCACGGTGTACGGGCTGGCCCCCAACGTCAGCACGGTCGCGCTGGTCTACAACAAGGACATGCTCGCCGAGGCCGGTGTCGCCGTCCCGAGGACCTGGGACGAGCTGAAGGCGGCGGCCGCCGCGCTGACCCGCCCCGGGCGCTACGGCATGGCGGTCGACGCGAACCCGACCTTCGAGGGCACCTGGCAGTTCCTGCCCTTCCTGTGGTCCAACGGCGGCGACGAGAAGCAGCTGGACACCCCCCAGGCCGCGCAGGCGCTCCGGCTGTGGGTGGATCTGGTGAACAGCGGGTCGATGTCGAAGTCCGTGCTGAACTGGACGCAGGCCGACGTCCACGACCAGTTCGTCGCCGGGAGGACCGCCATGATGATCAACGGCCCGTGGCGAATCCCGGCCCTGAACCAGGACGCGAACCTGCACTGGGGAGTGGCCCCGGTGCCCGTGCCCCAGCTGGGGCAGACCCCGGTCACCCCGCTCGGCGGCGAGGTGTGGACGGTCCCGAAGGGCCCCTCCAAGGCCCGGCAGGAGAAGGCCGCCCAGGTCCTCGCCTGTCTGAACAGCCCGGCGAACATGCTCACCGCGGCCCGGCAGCACTTCACCGTGCCCTCCCGCACCGCGGTGGCCGCCCAGTACGCCGAGCAGACCCCGTCGATGGCCGCCTTCGTCGGGAGCGTGGAGGCGGCGCGGGCCCGTACCGGCGAACTCGGCGTCAGGTGGCCCCAGGCGGCGACCGGGATCCACACCGCGATCCAGTCCGCGCTGACGGGCGAGCAGACCCCGGAGGAAGCCCTCAGGCATGCGCAGCGGCTCGCGACCGAGAACTGACCCGGTCCCACCGCGGCGCCGGAAGCGGTCGGCGCGGTGGATGTTCCTCGCGCCGGCCGCGGCGTACCTGCTGCTGTTCTTCGGCTACCCGCTCGCCGAGAACGTCGTGACGAGCTTCCGGCACCACACCGTCACGACGTTCTACACGGGTGAGGCGCCGTTCGTGGGGCTGCGGAACTACGCGGCGGTCCTCTCCTCGGAGCGGTTCCCCACGACCCTCCTGACCACGGTCCTGTTCACCGCCGGCTCGGTCCTGGGGCAGTTCGCCGTCGGTCTGGCCCTCGCCCTGTTCTTCCGGCGGCGCTTCCCGCTGGGCGGCCTGCTGCGCTCGCTCCTGCTGCTGCCGTGGCTGCTGCCGCTGGTCGTCTCCGGGACGACGTGGCGGTGGATGCTCGACCCCGACAGCGGGGTGATCAACGCGGTACTGCGCGGCCTCCACCTCTCGTCCTCCGGCGTCCCCTGGCTCACCGGCACCTCGCAGGCGCTGCTGGCGGTGGTCCTCGTCAACATCTGGGTCGGAATCCCCTTCAACACCGCGATCCTGTACGGCGGTCTGCAGGACATCCCCACGCAGGTGTACGAGGCGGCGGCGCTGGACGGCGCCGGCCGCCTGGCGACGTTCCGCCACATCACCTGGCCGCTGCTGCGGCCCGTGGTCAGCGTGGTGCTGGTGCTGGGCGTGGTCTACACGCTCAAGGTGCTGGACATCATCCTCGTGGTGACGGGCGGTGGGCCGGCCGAGGCCACGGAGACCCTCGCCACCCAGTCCTACGAACTGTCCTTCCGGCAGTACGACTTCGGGCGCGGTGCCGCGATGGGCAATCTGCTCGTCGTCCTGTCGCTGGTGTCCGCCCTCGCCTACCTGCGCGCCGACCGGCGTGCCCGCGCCGCCTGGGAGGCGAGCCCGTGAAACGCGCGTCCGGCCGCCGCCGCGGCCCGCTCTCCACCGTCGTCGGGATCGCCCTGCTCGCGCTGATGCTGTTCCCCGTCTACTGGATGGTCAACGCCTCCCTCCAGCCCGCGGGCAACACCCTGCGGGGAGGGTGGTTCCCGCTCCACCCGGACCTCGGCGGCTACGCCACCGCGCTGCGCGACCAGGGGCGCAACCTCGTCACCAGCCTGGTCGTGGCCCTCGGCAGCGCGGCGTTCAGCCTCACCCTCGCCGCCCCGGCGGCGTACGCGCTGACGCGGCTGCGGCCACGCGGGACCGACCTCGTGCTGCTGGGTGTCCTGGTCACCCAGATGGTGCCGGGCATCGTCGTGGCCGACGCGCTCTACGGCGCGTACAGCGACCTGGGGCTCCTGAACTCCCACCTCGGGCTGGTCCTCGCCGACTCCACCGCGGGAGTCCCGTTCGCGATCGTCATCCTGCGGGCGTCCATGCGGACCATCCCCCGGGAGATCGTCGACGCCGCGCGCGTGGACGGCGCCGGCAGCCTGCGGATCCTCCGCTCCGTGGTGCTCCCGCTGAGCACCAACGCGTTGGTCACGGCCGCGGTGTTCACCTTCCTCTTCGCCTGGAGCGACTTCCTCTTCGCCCTCACCCTGACCACCACGGAGACGGTCCGGCCGATCACGCTGGGCGTGTACCAGTACATCGGCGCCCACACCACCCAGTGGAACGCCGTCATGGCCACCGCCGTCCTGGCGTCCGTGCCCGCCGCCGTCCTGCTGGTCGTCGCCCAGCGCCACGTCACCACCGCCGCGACCGACGGAGCCCTCAAGTGAGGCACGTGAGGACGGCTCCTCCCTGATCTCACGTGTTCACGCGATGCCCCGCCGCGGGCCGACCGGCAGGCTGTCCCGGAATCCCCGAACCGGGGCGACCGAGCTGAGAGGAACCCGGTGCCCGCGTCTCTCTCCACCGCACCGCTCTCCGCCTCCGACCGGGCGGAGGCGTGGCACGACGCGATGTGCCACACCTTCGTGCCGCTGGAGGTGGACCTCCTGGAGGAGGTGCCGTCGCCCGGGGAGATCGCCGGCCGCCCGCTCGGCCCGATGCGGATCTCGAGGGTCCAGGCGGGGCCCCAGACCTTGACCCGCAACCGGCGCCTGCTCACCGACGACGACTCGCCGACGCTCATCCTCAGCGTTCAGGAGCGGGGCACCTCGCTCAAGGAGCAGGACGGCAGGGAGACGTTCATCCGGCCCGGCGAGTTCTCCTTCACCGACACCTCCCGGGTGTTCCGCAAGAGGATCGACGAGGACTTCACCTTCACCTCCTTCCACTTCCCCCGCGCGGAACTCCACGTGCGGGAGGAGGACCTGCGGGCGCTCACCGCGACGGCGTTCAGCGGCACCGAGGGCAGCGCCGCGCTGCTGGCGACCTACCTCCGGCAGATGGCGCGCCAGGCGGCCGGGCTGGACGAGGCCCTCGGGCGCCGCGCCGCCGCCACGGCGCTCGACCTGCTGGCCCTGCTCGTCGACGACCGGGCCGGGCGCACCCGGCCACAGGACTCGCAGAGCGCGGCCTCGCTGGAGCGGGTCAAGGACCACATCCTGCGCAACCTGCGCGACCCGGACCTCTCGCCGTCCACCATCGCGGAGGCGAACTTCATGTCGGTGCGCTTCCTCCACAAGCTGTTCCAGCAGGACGGCCTCACGGTCGGCGGGTGGATCAGGACCCAGCGGCTGAAGCGCTGCAGCCGGGACCTGCTGCGCCCGATGGCCGCGGAGCTCGGCGTGGCGGGCATCGCCCGGCGCTGGGGCTTCGCCAACTCCAGCCACTTCAGCCGCGCCTTCCGCACGGCCTACGGCATGTCACCGAGGGACTGGCAGACGGACGGCAAGCCGACGGGCTGACGCCCCCGCGGTCACCGAACACACGTCCGAGGAATTGCCGGACCGGACCGTTCCCATTCGAACCACATTTCCGCGACGGACCGCCACCAGCGGAAAGTTCGTATGTGAAACGTGATAAAAGCAGCGGGATCCAGCACGGTCACGCGCATGATCGCGCCGTTTTCCACGCGATGAGCGGACGCGCCCCGTACCCGGGTGAAGATCGACCCAGAACGAGATCGTCACGGTGTTCCCGCGGAAATCCGGCGCCGGTGCCACGGAGGCCGAATCCCGGCGGGTGGCGCGAGCCCCGACCGGCACCGCGGGACGAACAGCCGAAGGGGTTGGTCGACACATGCTCTTGGAGCGCGACGAGGTGCTTGACATGGCCGCGGCAGCCGCGGCATCGGCCCGAGCGGGCGGCGGCCGTTGGGTCCTGCTCTCGGCGCCGGTGGCCGGCAGAGGGCGGAGCACCGCGTTGGAGGCGATCGTCCGGCAGCAGGCCGACGGCGACGCCATGCACATCGGACGCGCGCGCGGCGTACCGGAGGAGACGGCGTTCCCGTTCGGGCTCGTCCGGCAGCTGTTCCCGGACGACGAGGCCGTTCCCTTCTCCGCCCTGGCCGGACCGGACGAACAGCGGCTGTTCCACGGGCTGGTGACGCGACTGGCCCGGTCCGCCGCCGAACGGCCCGCCCTGCTCGCGGTGGACGACCTCCACCTCGCCGACGAGCCGTCCCGGCGCTGGATCGGCTACCTCGCCCGGCGCCTCGCCGACGTCCCCGTCCTGCTGGTGCTCACCGAGTGCGCCGACCCGTCGGGCCCGGCGCCCTTCCCGCCCGCCACGGGCGTCTCCGTCGCCCTCCCCGCCCTCAGCGTGTCCGCCGTCGTCCGCCTCGCCCGGGCCGCCGGACTGGACCAGCAGTCCACCGTGACCTGCGTCGAGGCCGGCGCCGGCAACCCGACCCTGGTACGGGCGCTCGTCGCCGACCTCGCCGACGGGCCGCTCCCCCTCCTGCCGTCCGCCCGCCCGCGCGGTCGCTACCGCGACGCGATCGCCGACTGGCTGCGGCGGGAAGCCGATCCGTGCCTGCGCCACACCTGCCTCGCCGTCGCCGTCGCGGCCGAGGGCGGGACGCCCGCCGACCCCGCCCTGCTCCACCGGCTCGCCGGCCTCTGCCCGTCCGGGCGGCCCCCGGGCGAGCGGTCGGTGCGCCGGCTGAGCCGGCTGCTGAGCCATCCCTTCGCCCGGGAGGCCGTACTGGCCGCCGCCGAGCCGCAGGAGGTCGGCGCGCTGCACACCCGGATCGCGGAACTGCTCGACGAGAGCGGCGCGCCCGCGACCGCCGTGGCCTCCCGGCTCCTGCACCTGGACCGGCCCGGCGAGGCGTGGATGGCCCGCGCCCTGGCCGAGGCCGCTGAGGAGGCGCTGCGCGCCGGCCGGCCCGCGGAGTCCGCCGGGTACCTGCGCCACGCCCTGAGCGGCCCGCTCGACCCGCAACGGCGCGCCGCCCTCGCCCTGCGCCTCGGCGCCCTGGAGCTGCCGAACAACGCGACCGCGGCCATCCGCCGGCTCCACACCGGCCTGGACCTGCACACCTGCCACCGGGAACGGGCGACCGCGGCGACCGCGCTCAGCGCGGCCCTGGTCGCGGGCCGGGATCCCGACACCGCGTTGCGGGTCCTGCGCCAGGCCAGTGTCGTCGCCGACGACGACGAGCTCGTCCAGGTGCTGCAGACCCTCGGCGCGCTCGTCTCCTCGCACGACAACGACGCCTGGCGGGGCGCCGTCGCCGGTCTGCGCGCGCTCGCCCCGACGGCACCGCCCGCCATCGAGCCGCTGGTGTGCGGGCTGATCACCGAGTACGAGGCCGGGGCCGGCCTCTGCTCGGCGGCCGAGGCGCTCGCCCGGGTCCGGCCGCGCCTGGCGGCCCCGGTGGACCCGCGGCTGCGGACCGCCTGGCTCGGCAGCGCCGCCACCCTGCTGCAGTGGGCGGACTGCCTGGAGGAGGCCCGCGAGCTGGCCGCCCTGTGCCTGCCCGTCCGGCCCGTCCCCCCGGACCTGACGGACGTGGGAGTGCAGTGCCTGCTCAGCGTCCGGGCCGAGGCGGCGCTCTGGGCGGGCGAGTTCGACCGCGTCATCGCCGAGAACGCCCCGCTGGTGGAGGCGACCGCCGGACAGGGCGTCCGGCTGCCGCACCTGGCGGCCATGGTGGCGACCGCCCGGCGCGAGACCGGTCGGCGCGCCGAGGCGTGGGAGGCGGTGGCCCTGGTCGGCCCGTCCGGCAGCGACAGCTCCTGGGAGTGGAACGAACTCGGCTACGCCCGGGCCCTGTTGCACGCGGCGGACGGCGACTGGCAGGCGGCCCTCGACGACTACCTGGCCTGCGGAGCCGGCCAGAGCGCCCACGACTTCGTCAGCCCGGTCGCCACGCCGTGGCGCTCCGGGGCGGCACTGGCCCTGGTCCGGCTCGGCCGGCGGGAGGAGGCCCGCGAACTCGCCGAGGAGGAACTGCGCCACGCCCGCACCTGGGGCACGCCCCGCACCGTCGGCCGGGCGCTGCGGGCGTACGCCGCGGCCGTGGGCGGCAAGCTGGCCCTGGGCTCGCTGACCGAGGGCGCCGACCTGCTCCGGACGAGTCCCGCCCCCGTGGAACTCGCGGAGACCCTGGTCGACCTCGGCCGGGCCCACCTGGAGGCGGGCAACGGCCGCAAGGGCCGCGACACCCTGCGCGAGGCGCACGCCGTGGCCCGGCGGCTGGCCGAGCCCGTACGCGGGCCCGGCGGCCAGGCCGGCGGACCGGACGCCGCCGGCCGTCTCCTCGACCTGACGGAGCAGGCACTGCGCGGCGGCGGGGTGCGGAACCGGAACGGCGGGCACGCGCTGACCGCCGCCGAACGGCGGGTGGCCGAACTGGCGGCGGCGGGGCACACCAACGCCCAGATCTCCTCCGCGCTGTGCCTCACCCACCGCACCGTGGAGACCCACCTCACCAACGCCTACCGGAAGCTGCGGATCGCCCGGCGCACCCAACTCGTGGCGGTGCTCTGAAGCCGGTGCCGCCCTCGCCCGGGTGCGGAGCACCCGACCCGGACGAGGGCGGCACCGGTTCGATCGGGCGTGATCAGGCCTTGGACAGGGTGAAGGAGACCGCGGCGTTGTCACCGCTGCCACCCTGCCAGGTGCACTTGTAGCCGGACGGCGCGTCGCAGCTGTAGCCGTTGCCACCCCAGTAGGGGTTGTTCCAGTGCACCGTGACGCCGTTCTGCTCTCCGACCACGTTGAAGGTGACCGTGCCCTCCGTGCCGGTCATGAAGCCCTCCGACTCACTCGCCCACTTCGCGGTGACACCGGACTGGACCATGGAGGGCGGCATCATGCCGTCGGACCAGATCCCCCACTGCAGGCTCGCGCCGGAACGGGTGAGCAGCTTCCCCGAGTTGTTGGTCAGGTTGACGCTCGTGCTCCGGGAGGCGCTCATCAGGGCGGGCGCCGCGGCAGCCTTGGACTTCTTCCCGATGCTGAACGTGGTGGAGGCGTTGTCCCCGCTGCCACCGCTCCTGGAACAGGTGTAGCCGTCCGGGACGTCGCAGCTGTAGTCGTTGCTGCCCCAGTAGGGGTTGTTCCAGTGCAGCTTGACCTCGCCGCCGTCGGCGAGGGTGTAGGTGATGCTCCCCTCCGTCCCGGTCGCGAACCCGCAGGACTCGCTCTGCCAGCTGGCCGACTTGCCGTTGGGGATGTAGTCGGACGGCAGCATGTCGTTCGACCAGCAGCCGTGGTCGAGCTTCTCCCACGTCTTGGTCAGGCCGGACCCGGTGCTGTTGGACAGCGTGACCTTCGTGGAACGTTCCGCGGCGAGCAGCGGCACGCCCGCCGCCTCGTTCCCGGCGGCCGGGCGCTGCTCCGCGGACGCCTGCGGCGCCGTGGACTGTCCGGCCGCGGCCTGCGCGGACGGGGCGAGGGCGACCGCTCCGGCCGCCATCAGCACGGCGGTGAGCGCTCCTGCGGCCGTACGGCCCAGACCGGTCATGGAGGTCATGCGCATGGGTCTACCAACTCTCTTCGAGGCTGGGCGAACGGACGTGTGTCACGCTCGCCTTGTTCGCATCGGCGGGCGGCGCGGCTCGGTGCCGGCGCCGGGGGCTCACTGGATGTAGAGCTCCCACCTCGGCGCGTTGTCGGCGTAGGTCTGCTCGATCTTCATCAGCACGGCGCTCCCCATGCCGTACAGCACCCAGTACGCCGCCTCCGCGGCGAAGTACGAGTCGTACCGGCCGACCCAGTGCCAGATGTCGATCGCGAGCGCCGACGCGCCCTCCTGGGCGACGGGCGTGACGGCCGCGGGCGCCGCGGCCGGCGCCTGGGCGGGGGAGGCCGCGGCCGCGTAGGCCTGGGCCGTACCGCCGACGAGGACCGCGGCGGCGAGCACGGCGCAGAGCGAGGCCGCACGGATTCGCCTGTTCATGACAATGTCCTTCCTGGAATTCCCCGCGAACGGCCGGTCCCCTGCGACGGATCCGCCCGGCCCGGTCGCGGGCTGCGGTGGCAGTCACAGACTGGCACGGGGCCACCACGCCCGGGCATCGTGGAAAACCGCGAACTTGGCCCGCCGCGGGCCCCGCGAGCACCCGAACGGCGCGCGACGACGCCGAGTTCGGTCGACGGTGGCCCCGGCGCCGTCGCGAACGCGCAGAGCCCGTCAGGGAAGCGGGAAGGATGCGTCAAGGTCTCGGCAACCGGCCCCCGCCCGGCGCGTCACCGCCGCCGATCGGCTAGCGTGGACCGCTCCCCCTCCCGACACCCGTCCCAGGAGCACAGCGCCGTGTCCGACAGCTTCGCGCACCTGCACGTCCACACCGAGTACTCGATGCTGGACGGAGCGGCGAAGAACGGCAAGCTGTTCGCCGAGGCGGAGAGACAGGGCATGCCCGCCATCGCGATGAGCGACCACGGCAACATGTTCGGCGCCTACGAGTTCTTCCACGCCGCCGCGAAGACCGGCGTCAAGCCGATCATCGGCATCGAGGCGTACGTGGCGCCGTCCTCGCGCTTCCTGAAGAAGCAGGTGTTCTGGTCGCCCGGCGGCCAGCGCCCGACCGGCGCCGACGGCGAGGGCGGCAAGGACGTGTCCGGCGGCGGCCGCTACACCCACATGACGATGTGGGCACAGAACGCCACCGGCCTGCGCAACCTGTTCAGGCTCTCCTCCCTCGCGTCGATGGAGGGCTACTACATGAAGCCCCGGATGGACCGCGAGCTGATCGCCGCGAACGCCGGGGGCATCATCGCCACCACCGGCTGCCCCTCCGGCGAGGTGCAGACCCGGCTGCGGCTCGGCCAGTACGAGGAGGCCGTGAAGGCCGCGGGCGCGTACCAGGACATCTTCGGCAAGGAGAACTACTTCCTGGAGCTGATGGACCACGGCCTGGACATCGAGCGCGACGTCCGCGAGGACCTGCTCCGGCTCGCCAAGCAGCTGAACATCCCCCTGCTGGCCACCAACGACTCGCACTACGTGACCGCCGACCAGGCCGACGCCCACGACAGCCTGCTCTGCGTCGGCGTGGGCAAGAACAAGGACGACCCGAACCGCTTCAAGTTCAACGGCTCGGGCTACTACGTGAAGACCGCCGAGGAGATGCGCGAGCTGTTCCGCGACCTCCCGGAGGCCTGCGACAACACGCTCGCGATCGCCGAGCGGGTCGAGTCGTACGAGGAGGTCTTCACCTACGTCGACCGGATGCCGCAGTTCGACGTGCCCGAGGGCGAGACCCAGGCCTCGTACCTGCGCAAGAAGATCGCGGCCGGCCTCCAGCACCGCTACGGCGACAACCCGAGCCAGGAGGTGCTTGACCGGGTCGAGCTGGAGATGGGCGTGATCACCCCGATGGGGTTCGACGCCTACTTCCTCGTGGTCGCCGACATCTGCCAGTACGGCCGCGACAACGGCATCCCGGTCGGCCCCGGCCGTGGCTCGGCGGCCGGCTCGATGGTCGCCTACCTGACCGGCATCACCCAGCTCGACCCGCTGGAACACGACCTGCTGTTCGAGCGCTTCCTCAACCCCGAGCGCATCAACCCGCCGGACGTCGACATCGACTTCGACGATCGCCAACGCGACCAGATGGTGCGCTACGTCACCGAGAAGTACGGCTCCGCGTACACCGCGCAGGTCAACACCTTCGGCACGATCAAGGCCAAGGCGGCCGTCAAGGACGCCAACCGGATCCTCGGCTACCCGTTCTCGATGGGCGACCGGATCACCAAGGCGATGCCGCCGGACGTGATGGGCAAGGGCGTCCCGCTGGCCGACCTCTTCAACGAGAAGCACCCCCGGTACAACGAGGGCACCGAGATCCGGGGGCTCTACGCGAACGAGCCGGACGTCAAGAAGATCATCGACACCGGCCTCGGCATCGAGGGCCTGATCCGCGGCACCGGCGTGCACGCGGCCGCGGTGATCCTCTCCTCGACGCCGCTGCTCGACCTGATCCCGCTGCACATGCGGGACAAGGACGGCACCATCATCACCGGCTTCGACTACCCGTCCTGCGAAGCCATGGGCCTGATCAAGATGGACTTCCTGGGTCTGCGGAACCTGGGCATCATCGACCACTGCATCAAGATCGTGAAGGCCAACCGGGGCGTCGACGTCGACATCGAGAAGATCCCGATCGACGACCCCACCACCTACCAGCTGCTCGCCCGCGGCGACACCCTCGGCGTGTTCCAGCTCGACGGCGGCCCCATGCGCGCCCTGCTCAAGCTGATGAAGCCCACCGAGTTCGCCGACATCTCCGCCGTCTCGGCGCTGTACCGGCCCGGCCCGATGGGCATGAACTCGCACACCAACTACGCGCTGCGCAAGAACGCCCAGCAGGAGATCATCCCGATCCACCCCGAGCTGGAGGAGCCCCTCAAGGAGGTCCTCGGCCCGACCTACGGCCTGATCGTCTACCAGGAGCAGGTCCAGCGCGCCGCCCAGGTCCTCGCCGGCTACTCGCTCGGCCAGGCCGACCTGCTCCGCCGGGCGATGGGCAAGAAGAAGAAGGAGGTGCTGGAGAAGGAGTTCGTCCCCTTCCACGCCGGCTGCAAGGAACGCGGCTACTCCGACGAGGCCATCCAGGCGGTCTGGGACGTCCTGGTCCCGTTCGCCGGCTACGCGTTCAACAAGTCGCACTCCGCCGCGTACGGCTTGGTCTCCTACCAGACCGCCTACCTCAAGGCCAACTACCCCGCCGAGTACATGGCCGCCCTGCTCACGTCCGTCGCCGACGACAAGGACAAGATGGCGGTCTACCTTGCCGAGTGCCGGCAGATGGGCATCAAGATCCTCTCCCCCGACGTCAACGAGTCGGTGGTCGACTTCACCGCCGTCGGCAGCGACGTCCGCTTCGGCCTCAAGGCGGTGCGCAACGTCGGCGTGCCCGTGATCGAGTCCCTCGTGCGCACCCGCGACGAACAGGGCAAGTACACCTCCTTCGCCGACTTCCTGGACAAGGTCGAACTGGTGGTGTGCAACAAGCGCACCATCGACTCCCTGATCAAGGCCGGCGCCTTCGACTCGCTCGGCCACTCCCGGCTCTCGCTCAGCACCGTGCACGAGAGCGCGATCGACGCCGTCACCGGGGTGAAGAAGCAACAGGCCATCGGGCAGGACGACCTGTTCGGCGCCCTCGACGGCGGCGACGGCGGGCCCAGCATCGGACTGGACTTCCAGCTCACCGAGAACGAGTGGCCGCGCCGCCAACTCCTCGCCCTGGAACGCGAGATGCTCGGCCTCTACGTCTCCAGCCACCCGCTCGACGGCGCCGAGCACATCCTCTCCCAGAGCCGCGACACCTCGATCGCCGAACTCCTCGGCTCCGGCCGCTCCGAGGGCGAGGTGCGCCTCGCCGGGCTGATCACCGGCGTCGACCGGCGGATCAACAAGGCCGGCAACGCGTGGGCGATCATCACCCTCGCCGACCGCGACGGCTCGGTCGAGGTGCTGTTCTTCCCCGCGACCTACAACCTGATGGCCGAGCAGATGATCGAGGACAACGTGATCTCGATCCGCGGCCGGCTCAACGAGCGCGACGGGTCACTGAGCGTCTTCGGCCAGGAGATCACCACCCTCGACGTCTCCTCCGCCGAACTCGGCACCAAGCCGCCCGTCCACATCACCGTCCCCGCCGCCCGGATCAACCCCCGGGTCGTCGCCGAACTCAAACTCGCCCTCCAGTCCCACCCCGGCGACGTCCCGGTCCGGCTGCTCACCACCAACTGGGACAAGAACACCCTCTACGAGCTCGGATTCCGGGTGAACCCGGACAACGGGCTCGCCTCGGACATCAAGACCCTCCTGGGCAACCGGGCCTGGGCGGGAGCGAGCATCCGGTCCTGACCCAGGACGTCGCGGCCCGGGCCCGGGCATCACGCTCCGGGCCCGGGGGCGCCGACTCCTCCGGAGGGCGGTCGAAGGCCCGGTGCGAATTCCTCGCGCCGGCCTTTCACATCGGGGGCGGCGGCCTGCCAGACTGGCGTCGAGGGCCGGTCAGGGACGGATGGCCACGGCGGCCAGGCAGGACGCCTGGGCGTCGCTGATCCGTTCGGCGTCCGGCTCGGGGCGCCAGCGGGGGGTGGAGGTGATGCCGGGGTCGAGGAGGTCCCAGCCGGTGAAGAACCGGCTGAACTCGTCGTGGTCGCGGGCCCGGACGGGGTTGCCGTTGTCGCGGTAGACCCGTTCCATGCGGGCCGCGTCCTGGGGGGCGTAGTCGGGGGTGAAGTGGCTCATCACGAGGGCCGAACCGCGGACCGTCATCGCGTTCCTGAGGGTCTCGGCGATCTCGTGGGCGCCCTCGGGGACGAAGTGGAGCAGGGCGACCAGGCTCAGGGCTATCGGCCGGGTGAAGTCGAGCACACCGGTGGCCCGGACCGCCTCCAGCAGGGCCTCGGGCTCGCGGACGTCGGCCTGGACGTACGCGGTGCGCCCTTCGGGGCTGCTGTGGAGGAGGGCCTGGGCGTGGGTGAGGACGATGGGGTCGTTGTCGGCGTAGACGATCCTGGCCCGCGGTTCGGTCCGCTGGGCGATCTCGTGGAGGTTGGGCGAGGTGGGGATCCCGGTGCCGATGTCGAGGAACTGGGTGATGCCGCTCCGGGCGAGCGCGCGGGTGGCGCGGTGCATGAAGGCCCGGTTGGCGCGGGCCGCGAACGGGGCCTGCGGGAAGACGGCGAGGGCGTGTCCGGCGGCCTCCCGGTCGGCGGGGAAGTTGGTCGTGCCGTCGAGGAAGTAGTCGTACATCCGTGCCGTGTGCGGGCGGTGGATGGCGAGGTTGACCTCGGCGTCCGACGGTGTGACGGTGTCGTCGTGCTGCTCTGCTGCCATGCGTTTCCCCCTGCGTCGGCTGTTGTCACGCCCGCAGGCCGGCGCGCACCACGAACCCCGTGGCGAGGTGTGGCGAACCCCTGGCGCGGGCCATCGTCCACTATGCCCACACCCCGCCGCGGACAATCAAGGTGCCGTCCCGCCCCGCCGGGCGCGGGCTGCCCGGCTCGACGTGGTGCGGCCGACCCGGAGCCCAACCCGATCGCTTCCGATCGAATATGACTGATCATCATTTAACTCATCGTCATATGTCAGGTCGTATAAGCCTTTTTGTGATTGCCTTCACATTCGACTCCCCGGAACGATTGGATGTCCGTAGGGAGGACGGCGAGTCCTCCACGGACCCCACCGTGCCCGACCCCGGGTCGGCCGAACGTCGTCCCCCCGGGGCCGACGAGGAGGATCATTGACCAGTGACGACGAGTGGGCAGCGGTTCGGCCCACTCACCGACTGTCGTACCGGCCGTTCTGCGAGCGCCACGAGAAGGCCTGGCGCGCGGTCGCCCGGGCGCGGCTTCACGACCCGGAACTCGTCGACCAGGCGGTCCGCAGCATCCGCCGGGAACTGCGACAGAACTGGGTCGGCGTCCTGAGCCAGCCCGACGTCGAGGCCCACGCCTGGATGATCGCCAAACGGTGCATCGCCGACCGGGAGTTGAGCACCGGCCAGACCCCGCCCAGGGCGGTCCTCCCGGACTGGGCCGTCGCCATCCGGCGCGCCCACGCTCAGGCCCGGATCAGCCTGGAGAACCTCGACAACGACTACGAGGCGCTCTACAAGGCGATCCTGCGCCTGCCGGAGCGCCAGTACGACATGATCGTCCTCCGCTACATGCTGGAAATCGACTACCCGCTGATCGCCACCTACCTCGGCATCACCGAGACCAACGCCCGCACCACCACCAGTCAGGGCCTGGCCAGGCTCCGCCGGCTCCTCGGCGCCGAAACCACCACGGAGGACATGAAGTGACACGGGGACACGACCGCCGGGCAGCCGCCCCCTGGAACTGGCCCTACGGGTACGACGACGAACCCGATCAACCGGTCGAGCTGCCCGACGGCGTGTCCACCCCCGACCTGCGCCGCCTCGTCCGCGCCCGGGCCCCCCTGGGCGCCGAACACCTCCAGGCCCGCCACGAACTCGACCTCGCCGCGACCCTGATCATCGCCCAGCCCGAGGCCCCCGACTCCCTGAAGGCCCTCACCAACAACCGGCAGCGCGTCCACCCCGGCGGCGCGCTCGTCCTGGCGGCGCTGCTCCACCTGACCGGACACGACGACGGCTGCCAGTTCTGGCTGCAGTTCGCCGCCGGCGGCGGCAGCACCACCGCCGCCAGCTGCCTGTCCTTCCTGCACGCCAGCCGCGGCGAGTTCCGCGACTCCGACTACTGGCGCAACCAGGCCGACCGGCTCGCCGCCGAACCCCGCGACCGGGCCGCGCCGACCGCGCCCTGGCCCGGCCGGCCGCTCCCGCCCGCCGTGTGGGCCGAGACCCTCGCCGCCTGCCACGAGGGCCTGACGCTGCGCCTGCCGGCCCGCGTCGCCGCCGTCGTCCACCAGCTGCCCGTCCACTCCGACGACGAGGACCACGGCGAGATCCCCCAGCCCTCCCCCACCCTCGTGGACGACCTCGCCCACGCCTCCAGACACTCCCGCCACCTCTGACACCCGGCCCGGACCCGCCCCGGGCATCCGCTTCGACCCGCCGTTCGACGTGCCCGTCCACCCAGGCCCTATGATGCGATCGATCCGGTTCGATACCGTTGTCACACCGTCGGGTTCATCGCGAACGATCCAGTTGGGGGCCGATGTTGGACGCGTGGGAAATGCTGGAGCCGGCCGTCGCCCGGGTCTGGCCGAAGGTGCCCGACAGCCTGTCCGAAGCCGAGCGCGAACGCCTGGAGGCCGAGGTCCTGGTGGCGCTTCGCGCCCTGGAGGCCGCGCTCGACCAGGCGCCGTCGGCCCTGTCCGGCGCGCCCGGGGATGGTGCGCCCGGAAACGGCGCGCCCGACGCCGTCGAGCAGGCCGCCCACACGGTGGCCGCCGCCTTCGAGGCGCACCCGCCGCTGGGCGACCTCCTGGCCGCCGAGTTCGACGCGCTCACCGAGGGCCGGGAACGCTTCGGTCCGGACGCCCCGCCGCCCTCCTGGGACACGATGCCGCGGTCGCTGCTCGTCCCCGTCCTCTACGCCACCGACCGCGCGCCGGCCACCGGGAACGGCGGCCCCCGGACGGGGCCGGGGTACGGCGGCGAGCGCGGACAACTGTCGTACGGGCAGGCCCTGGTGAACGTCCCCGACGACCACCGGGTCGGCGCCGTCGAGAAGCCCCGCTGGTGGCGGCTGCAGTTCCGCACCAACCCGGCCCGGGACACCCGCCTCGGCGACGTCAGCCCGCTCACCGCCACCGAGTTCGCCGAGCTGGCCCGGGGCCACCACCTCCCGGAGGGCGCCGGCGGCCCCCGGTCGGCGCTGGTGTTCGTCCACGGCTACAACGTCTCCTTCGCCGACGCCGCCGTCCGCGCCGCCCAGATCGCCTACGACCTGAACTTCACCGGCCTGCCCATGCTGTACAGCTGGCCGTCCAAGGCCTCCGTCACGGACTACGCGGCCGACGGCAACGCCGCCCGCCGGGCCGTCCCGTACTTCCAGGATTTCCTGCGGCACGTGCTGACGGACACCGGCGTCGACGAACTGCACATCGTCGCCCACAGCATGGGCAACCGGGTGGTCGTCGACGCCCTGGCCGACCTGGACACCACCGCCCTCCCCGCGGGGGCGGGCCGGCTCGGGCAGGTCGTCTTCACCGCGCCCGACGTCGACGCCGAGGTGTTCCGTCAGCTCCTGCCGCGGATCGTCCGCCAGGCGCGCGGCTGCACCCTCTACGTCTCCGCCAACGACCTGGCACTCGCCGCCTCCCACCGCCTGGCCGAACACCCGCGGGCGGGCCAGGCCGGACCGGGCCTGGTGGTCGCCCCCGGCCTGGACACCGTCGACGTCTCCGACCTCGACACCGGCCTGATGGGCCATTCCTACCCGGGCGACCACCGGTCCGTCCTCTCCGACCTGCACGGGCTGCTGCGCCACGGCCACGGGCCGTCCCAGCGCTACGGGCTGGCCCGGGTCCCGCACCCGGACGGCGCGTACTGGGCCTTCCAGCCGTAGCCCCCAGGCGGCGGTCCCTCCCCCTCCCCCGACCCGACGAGCGAACACACAGGGCATGGCGACGACGATCCCCTCGCAGGGCGGGACCCCCTCCCCGCGACCCCACTTCCTGGACAGCTACCCCTTCCGATGGACCGACCCCGGTGCTGTCGAGCTCCGCGACCTGCTCGCGTCCGTCCACTTCCGGGTCAACCCGGTGCTGGAGCTCGCCCAACAGGCGGGCATCCTCCCGGCCGCGATCAACTGGGACCAGCCGCTGACGCTCGTCTGGTTCGAGCTGATCACCGTCGCCCGGAACCAGGAGAAGCTCCGCCCCCTGCTCGAACGGATCGCCGCCGGCCCGGACGTGGCCCTCGCCACCCGCATCCGCGAACTGCTCGCCGCCCGCCCCGTGCTCCCCGCCCCCGAACCGGAGCCGTCGGCGGACACCTGGGCCGCCTTCCGGGACCCGGACGAGCAGGAACGCCAGATCTTCCGCACCTCCGAGTACCAGGACGTCGCGTTCCTGCGCCGCGGCGCCGAACTCGCCACCGCCGTCTGCCGGCTGCTGGTCACCCACACCGACGGCACGAGCTGCTACGGCACCGCCTTCCGGATCGGGCCCGACCTCCTGCTGACCAACCACCACGTGCTGTACTCCGGGAACCGGCCCGCCGAGGCGGTCGAGGCCTGGTTCGGCTACGAGCAGGACCTCGACGGAAGGGAACTCACCTACCGCACCGTCCGGTGCGACGCCGCCACGGCCGTCGGCCGGCCGGAGGCCGACTGGGCCGTGATCCGCGCCGCCGACCCCCTGCCCGAGGACGCCCTGGTGGTACCGCTCCCCGAACGGGTCTCCGTCGCCGAGGGCGACCGGGTCTGCATCATCCAGCACCCGCACGGCCTGGTGAAGAAGCTCGCCGCCCGCCACAACGTGGTCCGGCACGTGGACGAGCAGGTCGTGCAGTACTGGACGGACACCGCGTACGGCTCCTCCGGCTCCCCCGTCTTCGACGAGCGCTGGCAGTTGGTCGCCCTGCACCGGCGCAACACCCGCGTCGGAGGACTGCTCAGCACGTCGGAGTTCCGCAACGAGGGCCTGCGCATCGAACGGGTGGCCGCGGACCTGGCCGCCGCCGGGGTGAGGTGAGCCGGTGGCACTGCTGGACCAACGCTCGTTCCCGCAGGACGACCCGAGAGCCCAGAGGCTGCTCAACACCCTCATGGATTCCTACGGCCTCCAGCCCGCGTCCCGGCAGCTCGCCGCCCTCGCGGGCATCGGCGCGGCGGAGATCCACTGGCAGGAAAGGATGTTCGACGTCTGGCCGGACATCGTCGAGCTGGCGGCCGCGACCGGGCGGCTGCGCAAGCTCGTCCAGGCCGCCGCCGACGATCCCAACTCCCAGGCCAACGCGGTGGTCTTCAGGTACCTGCTCACCGAGGAGGCGGCCGAGCAGCCCACCGACCCGTTCGGCCACGGCCTGATCAACGACCGGCAGCGCGCCTTCTTCGACCGGAAGTCCCTCCGTGACCGGCTGCGGCAGATGGTCCAGGACCGCGGCCAGCGCGTGCTCACCGTCGAAGGCGGTCCGCGGACCGGGCGGACCTTCACCTGGTTCCTCATCCACCACGTGCTCACCAGCCAGGGGATCGACCCGTGCCGGATCCGGATGAGCCTGTACACCGAGCCGGTCCGGGTGGCCGATCTGACCGCGTTCCTCAACGACGAGTTCCGGGAGTGGAGCATGGACATCGACCACCACTCCTCCGAGGACCAGCAGGCCGACCGGCTGATCAGCCAGCTCAGGGGGCTGATGCGCGAGGAGAGGCGGTCCGGCCCGGCGCGGCCCCGGCACTGGCTCGTCTTCGACGACTCGGAGTCCCTCCGCTTCACCGAACCCGCCCTGCGCGCGGTCAGCCGGCTGGTCGAGGCGGTGGTCGAGGAGGAGATGGCGGACCGGCTGCGGATCGTACTGCTCGCCTACGACGGCTGGCTGCCACCCGACATCGAGTGGCACGCGGCCAGGGAACGGCTGACCCCGATCGGCGTCGCGGACCTCCACGAGTACTTCCACGCGGTCGCCGCGGACGCCGGCTGCCCGATCGACGCCGAGACGGCCGGCGACCTCACCGCCAAGCTCCTGAACGAGACCGGCCACGACGCCTGCCTCCCCGACGGCCCGCTCCCCCTGACCGCCGCGATCCAGCACACGGCTGTCGGCCTCGGCCGAAGCCTCTACCAGGGACGTTGACGACGGTGACCGAGACCATCACCCTGCCGCCCCGCGCCGGCTACCGCGAACGGACCGCCCTGCTCGGCGCGTTCACCGCCGAGAGCCTGGAGACGGCCACGGCGGAGACAGCCGCCGCGGCGAGGGACGCGGACGAAGTCGACGCGTCCCTGCGGGACTTCCTCACCCAGGACTGCGAACGGGTCACCACCCGGGAGGGTCGCCGCTGGCGGCTCACCCCCGAGGTGCGCACCCTCACCATCGAGGCCCTCGGCGGCCCGGAACGCCTACGGGCCGCCCTCACCGCCGCCCCCCGCGCGGATCGCGACGCCGCCCGCGACTGGGCCGAGCGGTTCCTCACCGAACGGAACCCCCCGCTGGAGCAGCAGGGCTTCGACGAGCTCTACGCCGCCCTCACCGTGGTCGGCTGGTTCCGTGACACGCCCGGCACCCGGGCCGCGCTCGCCGACCACGGACTGACCCTGCCGTCCACCGACGAGCTGCAGCACAACCTCAAGCGCGCCCGGCTGCTGCAACCGCTCCGGGCGCTCGCCGACGAGACGTTCACGGGCCGGCGGGACGAACTGAGCACCCTCGGCGGGTACGTGGACGGCCAGGACGGCTACTCCCCCTGGCTCCTGGTCCACGGACCGGGCGGGGTCGGCAAGTCCACACTGCTGTCGCGCTTCCTGCTGGACCGTGACGCCCGGGGCTCCGTCGCCCACCTCTACCTGACCTTCGAGCGTCCCGAGCTGGCGCCGGAACGCCCGCTCACCGTCCTGATCGAGGCCGTCCGCCAAGTCGCCTTGCTGGCACCCTGGTTGAGCCCCAGGGCCGAGGCCCTGGAGCGTTCCCTCCGGCGCGCCGTCGCCGCCGACCTAGGCGCGGAGCAGGACCGCAGTTCCTCGTCCAAACACCGAGGCTCACAGGCACGGGACACCGACCTGCTGCTCCACCGGTTCGGCTCCTTCCTGACCGCCTTCGGGTCCGAGTACGGCGGCCAGGTGCCACTGCTCGTCCTGGACACCTTCGAGCGGGTGCAGCGCCGTGGCCGACACGCCCAGGAACGTCTGCTGCACGCCCTGGACAGCCTGCGCTGGACCTGCCCGAATCTGCGCGTCATCGCCGCCGGCCGCGCGCCGGTCGACGACCCCCGCTTCCGTCACGTTCCGCTCGACGGCTTCGACCCGGCGACGGCCCGCCGCTTCCTGCGCCGGCACGTCACCGAACTCACCCGGGCCACCGACGAGGAGCTGGACCTGGTCACCGACACGGTCGGCCGGAGCCCGCTCAACCTCAAGCTGGCCGCCGCCCTGCTCCGCCACGAGTCCGACGCCCTGCGGGACCCAGCGCTACATGACCAGCTGCGGGAGAAGCTGGAGGCCGAGACCGTCCAGGGCGTGCTGTACCGGCGCATCCTCGACCACCTGGACGACCCGGACCTGCGCCGCATCGCCAGCCCCGGCCTGGTCGTCCGGAAGGTCACGCCGGAGGTCATCCGGCACGTCCTGGCCGATCCCTGCGGCCTCGGCACCGTGGACGAGGACCGCGCTTGGGAGCTGTTCGACCGGTTCCGGAAGGAGGTCTCCCTGGTCGAGGAGGTACCGGGGCAGTTCTCGGTCGTCCACCGGGCGGACGTCCGCGCCGTCATGCTGCCACTGCTCCGGCACGACCATCCCGAGGTCGTGGAGCTGATCCACCAGCGGGCGGTCGCCCACTACGAGGAGAACGGCGACCGGGTCGAGGAGCTGTACCACCGGCTGGCCCTGGGCGAGCCGACCGCGACCCTCGACGACCGGTGGGACGAGGAGGCGGGCCGACTGCTGGAGCCGGCCTACGACGAACTGCCACCGCGCTCACAGGCCTACCTCGCCGAACAGTTGGGGAACATCGCCCCCGAGGAGATCCGGGCGCAGGCCGACGACGAGACCTGGGCCCGACAGGCGCTGCGGGCAGCGGATCAGCTCCTCGTCGACGGCCATCCTGACGAGGCGCTGGCGGTCCTTCAGGAACGTCCCCAACAGGTGGGCGAGAATGGCCTACTCGCCGCTCAGTACATCAACGTCCTGGCCGCCCTGCGCCGCTGGGACGAGGTGGACGCCATGGCCGACGCCATTCTCGACGACGAGACCGACCCGATCACCACCGCCGCCATGCTCATTCTGCGCGCCCAAAGTGCCACGGGTCGTGGAGACTTCGGCCTGGCTCACGAACTGCTCAACCGAGCCCTGCTCGCGGCGGAAGCCATCCAGGACACGTTGGTCCTGCTCGGCATCAATGTGGTCCTCCTACGCCTGCACAGGACGGGCGGTTCGCTGGACTCGCTCGACGCCCGGCGACTTCGCACCCGCACACTCGCCATCGTCAGCGAGCTGGACCCGCGCGACATCGCCCGGAATCCTGACCTCGTTCGCAAGATCGCCGCTGAACTCGGCGACGATGCACCCGAGTTGGTCGCCATGACTGCCCAGCAGTCCGGCGTCGACCTCTCCGACGGGGGTGACGCCGCCCTGCGCGACACCCTCACCCCTGACGAGTTGCAGGACTTCACCCGGACCACCGGCGTCGACGTCCCGGTCGCCACGACCGACGCGGACACCGACACCGACCCGTCGGGCCCCGCTCTCACCAGCGTGGACTTCGGCGACGCCGTCAACACCTACCTCGGCCGGGACGGCGAGTACCCCGAAGCCTGGAACACAGCAGTGGTCCACAACCTCCGGCACGAGGTGGACACCGTACTGCTGCCCCCCGCCGCCGACCACCCGACGGCCCGTGACATCACCCACGACGCCGTCGTCTTCCTTCCCGGCTTCATGGGCAGTGCGCTCCTCGACACCGAGACCGGCCGACGCGTCTGGGGCGATCCGAAACCCTCCAACCTCCTCCGGCTGGGTCTCCGCAACCTCCCCTCGCTGCACGTCACCCCCGCCGAGCGCGCGGGCAGGCCCGGCCGCCTGCGCCCCGACGGTCTGCTGCGCGCCCCGGCCTGGCTCTCGACACTCGGCGGCCTGGAAAACTACCAACCCCTGCTCGACGTCCTGCACACCACCGTCCCCCACCAGGACGCCGTCCTGCCCTTCCCCTACGACTGGCGACTCTCCGCCGAGGTGAACGCGCGCCTGCTGGCCGAGGCCGCCCACCACCACCTGGCCGCCTGGCGCGCCAGCCCGCACCGCCTCCGGGCAGCAGGGCCCGGCGAGGAACCCCGGCTGGTCTTCGTCGCCCACTCCACCGGCGGACTCGTCGCCCGGGCGGCGCTGGCGGCCGACTCCCGGCTCGCCGCGCTCACCCGCGACCTGGTGACCATCGGCACGCCCTTCCACGGCACCCCCGCCGTCGCCGAGATGCTCAGCAGCCGCCGCCGGTTCCTGCCGCGCTCCCTGCACGGCCTGGCCGCCACTCTGCCCGGGGTGTACGACCTGCTGCCCGACTTCCGCTGCGTCGAGACCGACGACGGACCGCGCCGACTCCACCTCAACGACATCCGCCGTCTCGGCGGCAACCCGAACCTAGCCGCCGCCGCCCTGGCCGCACGGGCCGCGGAGTCCCGCGCGCCCTTCCTGCCCCGCACCCGCGCCGTGGTCGGCATCGGCCAGCCGACCGTCCAGGGCCTGCGGCTCACCGAGGACGGCGTCGAGCCGCTGCTGACGGCACCGCGCACCCACGCCGACGGCCGCCCGTACCGGAGCGTGTCTGGCGAAATCGTCCGTTGGGACCGCGGCGGAGACGGTCTCGTCCCCCGCGATGCCGCCGCGCCCTCCGCCTCGAACGCCGTCCTGTACGTGTCCGGCCGGCACGGCACCCTCCCCTCGGATCCGAACGTCCTGGAGCTCGTCCGGTCCGTGCTCACCGACCGGCGGCCGGCCGCCCACCGGCCCCGCCCGGCCACGGGCGCCCTCCAGCGCCCCGGGCTCGGCCTGTCCCTCCCCGAGACGGCCGTCTCCGGGCAGCCCTGGCCGCTGATGGTGCACGGCGCGCCGCCGGACGGCACCACCTGCCGCATCGCCGACGAGGCCACCGGGGCGACCGTGGCCACACCCCGGCTCCTCCTCAGCGAGGCGACCCTGGTCGCCGCCGTCACCCTCCCCCGGCCGGGCCTCTACCGAGTCACCGTCACCTCGGGCGCCGAACGGGTCAGCGACCTCCTCCTGGCCACGGGCCTCGTCTGACACCACGACAGGAAGGGCGGCCGGAGCGCACTGCTCCGGCCGCCCTTCGCATCCCCCGGGGCCGGTCGGCCCGCTGTCCCACACACCAGGGTGAATGCCTCCTCGTTTGGGGGCATTAAAGCTATTTGTCGGATTTTCAGACGTCATACTACACCCGTACGGTCACTGTGGGTAGCGGCTCATTCACTGCACGCCCCTGCCCCACGGTTGCCCGCCCGCATCACCACCACTGTCCAGCACACCGTGTGACACCGGGTCGCTCAATCGAAGGGAATCGTCATGAGGCGCTGTCCACCCACCAGCGGAGGCGAGCGAAGACGCCATGGACCGGTAGCGCTCCGAGACCGCCTCACCCGGGCGGCACTGCCCCTCCTCCTCGCGTTCGCCACGGCGTCCGCGTCCTTCACCGCGCCGGCGGCGCACGCCGCCGACACCCCGACCACGTCCACCGCCGGTGCCACCGGCCGTCACACCGGCCGTCAGCTGCCGGTGACCCTGACGAAGACCGGCACCGACCTCGCCACCGGCAGCACCACCACCGCAGCCCCGGGCGACCCCGTCCGCTGGGTGGTCTCCGCCACCAACCCGGAGAACGCGCCGGTCTCCACCACGATCACCGACGTGATCCAGGGCGGACCGGGCAGCACCCCGCAGACCCAGACCTACGTACCCGGCTCGCTCCAGGTGCCCCCGGGCTTCTCCAAGGAGTGGTCCACCAACGGTGGCACCACCTACACCACGACCGACTCGGGCACGGCCACCAACGCCCTCCAGGCGAGCAACCCCAAGCTCTCCGCGCCCGCGACCGGCGCGGTGGTCCCGATCCCGCCACCGTTCAAGCCGGTCAACACGGCCACCGGCGGCGACGGCTTCACCCCCATCCTCTTCACCGCCACGATCAACGGTGTCGCCACGCCCCAGGCCTGGAACATCTACCACCACGGGTCCTCGAACACCGCCGCCGTGGTCTGTACGGACCTGCTGAGCAACGGCCCCTGTCCGACCCCGAGCGGCGCGCCCACCACCTGGCCGCAGGCGCTGAACTCCTCGGTACCCGGCGCGACCACCGGCGACCTCGGCAGCACCCGGACGCCGACCTACGTGCTGGTCGGCTCCAAGCTGTACTACGCGGCGGTCGACCGGGTCGTCTTCCAGCGCATCGGCGTCGGCTGCATCGACCTCCAGGCCCAGGCCAGCTGCGGTTTCACGGTCCTCCAGCAGGGCAGCGGCACGGTCATCGGCGGCGTGGTCGAGGCACCGAACGGGTTGATCTACGCGGTCTCCAGCACCGGCGAGATCCTCTGCTACGACCGCACCGCCAACGCCTCCTGCGGCACCTTCAACATCGGACTGCCCCCCAACGAGGCCGGCGGCTTCCCCGGTGACTACGTCGGCACCATGACGGTCATCGACGGCAAGGTCTACGTCACCGACAACCAGCGGAACCCGCTGCCGTCGGTGATGGGCTGCTTCGACCCGTCGACCGGCGCCGCCTGCACCGGCTGGGCCACCCCCAAGGTCGTCGTCACCCCCATCAGCAGCGGGCCTGCCCGGGTCGACAACGTCTTCGCGATGCACGACTCCTCGGGCGCCGCCACCGGCGTCTGCACCGTCGCCGGCGGCGTCTACCAGCAGACCAACCCGCCGATCGGCACCCCCGTCTGCTTCGACTTCGCCGGCAACCCGATCGCGGCGCCCCCCAGCCTCCAGACCCTGGTCAGCACCAACGTCGGCCCCGGTGAGGCCAACTACCAGGTCCCGTTGACCATCACCTCCCCCAACGGGCACCTGGAGACCGAGTTCCCGTTCTGGCTCTACACGGGCAACACCCCGACCCTGAGCAGCACCCTGTTCTGCTACGACTGGACGATCCAGGGCCCGTGCGCCCAGTACGGCAGCAACGGCGTCGTCAACGGCCCGCCCAACGTCAACGGCGGCCTCACCAGTCCGTACGGCTTCGCCTACGACGGCCAGTGCAAGTACAGCCTCGGCGACGCCGGCTACCTGTTCTCCCTCGACCCGGTCACCGGCGCCTCGCCCTGCCTCAAGACCAGGGCCCAGAGCACCATCAACCCCTCGGCGTACTACTGCGACGGGGCGACCGGACACGTCAGGTCCTACGGGACGGTCAGCCTCTTCGGCATCGACCCGACGACCGTCAACTTCAACCAGTCCACGGTGACCGTGCTGGCGTCCGACGGCACCACCATCGGCACCTTCCCGTTCGACCCGGCCACGGGGACGGCGGACATCTCCTCGGTACCGATCACCGACCAGCCCATCCAGGTCATCGGCAACATCGACCTCATCAACGACTCCTCCTTCACCGGGGGCCAGCCGCAGATGCAGGTCACCTTCGTCGGTGACGCCCCACAGATCTGCTTCGACACCACGGTGGGCACGGACTGCTCCGTCACCTCCATCTCCAACCAGGCCTCCGCCGTCACCAACGGCAGCGCTCCCGTCACCTCCAACACCGTCACCCTCCAGGTCACTCCCGGACCGGACTGTGCGCCGCAGCTGACGATCAACAAGGAGGTCTGCACCTCGGGCAACGCCGGCGACTGTGCGGACGGTGGACCCGGGCCATGGGCGAAGAACGCGACTGTCGCTCCCGGCGGCACCGCGTACTGGCGGATCACCGTCACCAACACCGGTACGGTTCCCGTCACCGGCATCACCCTCACGGACAGCGTCTCCCCGTCGTGTGTGACCGCTGCGGGAACGTTCGATCTCGCCGCTGGGGCTTCGCACCAGGTGTTCTGTGACCTGACGAACGTCACCGCACACACCGTCAACACCGTGACGGCTTCGGGCCACGGCCCCGACGGTACGCCCATCACCACGCCTCCGTCGGAGGCGACGGTGGACGTGCCGTCGATCAGCATCAACAAGGAGGTCTGCACCTCCACCAACGCCGCCGACTGCGTGGAGGGCGGTCCGGGCCCGTGGGCCAAGAGCACCACGATCCCCTCCGGGAACACGGCGTACTGGCGAATCACCGTCACCAACACCGGTACGGTTCCCGTCACCGGCATCACCTTGACGGACAGCGTCTCGCCGTCGTGTGTGACCGCTGCGGGGACGTTCGACCTCGCCGCTGGGGCGTCACACCAGGTCTTCTGTGACCTGACGAACGTCACCGCACACACCGTCAACACGGTGACGGCGTCGTTCCCGGGTCCGGGTGGCACACCGATCACCACGCCCCCGTCCGACGCGACGGTGGACGTGACCCCGCCCGCCGCACCGTCGATCAGCATCAACAAGGAGGTCTGCACCTCCACCAACGCTGCCGACTGTGTCGAGGGCGGCCCCGGCCCCTGGGCCAAGAGCACCACCATCCCCTCCGGGAACACCGCGTACTGGCGGATCACCGTCACCAACACCGGCAACGTCCCCGTCACCGGCATCACCCTCACGGACAGCGTCTCGCCGTCCTGCGTCACCGCCGCGGGAACGTTCGACCTGGCGGTGGGCGCGTCGCGGCAGGTCTTCTGCGACCTGGCGAACGTCACCGCACACACCGTCAACGCCGTGACGGCGTCGGGCCACGGCCCGGACGGCACCCCGGTCACCACACCCCCGTCCGACGCGACGGTGGACGTGACCCCGCCCGCCGCACCGTCGATCAGCATCAACAAGGAGGTCTGCACCTCCACCAACGCCGCCGACTGCGTCGACGGTGGTAGCGGCCCCTGGGCCAAGAGCACCACCATCCCCTCCGGGAACACGGCCTACTGGCGAATCACCGTCACCAACACCGGCACGGTTCCCGTCACCGGCATCACCCTCACGGACAGCGTCTCCCCGTCCTGCGTCACCGCCGCCGGCACCTTCGACCTCGCCGTCGGCGCGTCGCACCAGGTGTTCTGCGACCTGACGAACGTCACCCAGCACACCGTCAACAGCGTGACGGCGTCGGGCCACGGCCCGGACGGAACCCCGGTCACCACACCGCCGTCCGACGCGACGGTGGACGTGCCTGCGCCCACTCCCTCGATCAGCATCAACAAGGAGGTCTGCACCTCCACGAACGCTGCCGACTGTGTGGAGGGCGGCCCCGGCCCGTGGGCCAAGAGCACAACGATCCCCTCCGGGAACACGGCGTACTGGCGAATCACCGTCACCAACACCGGTACGGTTCCCGTCACCGGCATCACCTTGACGGACAGCGTCTCCCCGTCCTGCGTGACCGCTGCGGGAACGTTCGACCTCGCCGCGGGGGCGTCACACCAGGTCTTCTGTGACCTGATGAACGTCACCGCACACACCGTCAACACCGTGACGGCGTCAGGCCACGGCCCGGACGGCACCCCGGTCACCACACCCCCGTCCGACGCGACGGTCGACGTGACCCCGCCCGCCGTCCCCTCGATCAGCATCAACAAGGAGGTCTGCACCTCCACCAACGCCGCCGACTGCATGGCGGGCGGCCCCGGCCCCTGGGCCAAGAACACCACCGTGCCTTCGGGCAGCACCGCCTACTGGCGGATCACCGTCACCAACACCGGCAACGTCCCCGTCACCGGCATCACCCTCACGGACAGCGTCTCGCCGTCCTGCGTCACCGCCGCGGGAACGTTCGACCTGGCGGTGGGCGCGTCGCGGCAGGTCTTCTGTGACCTGGCGAACGTCACCCAGCGCACGGTGAACACCGTGACGGCGTCGTTCCCCGGCCCCGGCGGCACCCCGATCACCACGCCCCCGTCCGAGGCCACCGTCGACGTGACCGGCACCCCGTCGCTGATCGTCGACAAGAAGGTCTGCGAGTCCGACAACGCCGCCGACTGCGGTGCCGGCGGGACCGGGCCGTGGGTCAAGGAGGTGACCCTGCGCAAGGGGAACGGGCCCGAGGACATGTGTGAGCCGGACAAGTGCCTGGCCTTCTGGCAGATCACCGTCACCAACAACGGCACCGCGGACCTGACCGGCATCACCCTGAACGATGCCCAGGAGCGGGGTTGCGAGGTGGCGGCCGGGTCGTTCGACCTGGCGGCGGGTGAGACGAAGACCTTCTACTGCTCCAGCCTGATCAGTAAGGACACCGTCAACACCGTCACCGCCTCCTACGTGCCGCCGAACTCCCCGCCCGGGACCGCGCCGGTGACCACCCCGCCGTCCTCCGCGCTCGCCCGGTGCCTCCCGCCGTGCGAGGAGAAGTGCGACCAGCACCACCCCGGCCACGGCCACGGCCACGGCCACGGGGACGGCCACGGGGACGGCTGGGATCACGCCGAAGGCCCGAAGCAGGACAACACCGGCAGCGGCAGCCACCTGGTGGCGTGGCAGAACCCCTACCTCCAGTACCAGGGTTGGACACTGCCGGCGGAGTTCGACTCGAAGCTGCCCTACCTCACCACCGGTTTCATGTTGACCGACTTCGACTGGCTGATGCCCCTCCTGGCCGCAGAGGGAGGAGCGGCCTTCTGACGCCGATCGGGCTGAACCAGCCCTGAGCGGAAGAAGGGTGGTGGGGGGGGGGGGGGCCCCCGCCCCCCCCCCCCCCCCCCCCCCCGCCGCCCCCCCCCGCCCCCCCCCCCCGGGCCCCCCCCCGCCCCCCCGCCCCCGGGGGGGGGCCCGCCCCCCCCCCGCCGGGGGGCCCCCCCCCCCCGGCGGCGCCCGGGGGGGGGGGGCGGGCCCCCCCCCCCCCCCCCCCCCACCACCCTTCGTACGCTCCGGCGCGGACCTCGACGCCGAGGTGACCCGAGTCGTCCGCGTGGGTAGGCGAGGGGTCGGATCGTCCACCACTCAGGAGCAGACCAGATGACCTCACCCGAGACCGTTCCCGCCGCCCACTCCTCACTCGGCGCCGACTCACCGGCCTCCGGCGGGGCGGCACCGACAGGAGGCGGGCCGACCGGGCCGGCCTGGCTGGCGCAGGTGTCGGAGGTGCTGTGCGACGGCATGGACGCGGACGCGGCTCGGGCCTGGGCGCGCCGGGTGCGGCGGGAGTTGGCACGGTTGAGCGGCCGGGTGCCGTTCAGCGTGATCCACGACTGGCACTGTTCGGCTGTCGGCCCGGTGCTGGCCGAGGCGAGCGAGCGGCACGGCCGGTCCGCCGCGTCCCTCCAGGCCGTCCTGGCCTTGCACGCGGGTGCGCTGAGCGGTCGTCGGGTCGACGAGGCCACGTGGCGCGCGGCCCTCGAACCGGAGCTGCGGGAGCTCTTCCACCACGCGTACCCGTACGCCGAGGCCCATGCCACGGCCGCTGCCGCCGCCGGCTCCTTCGCGCTGGCGAACGGCTACGACGCGGCCGAGGCCGCCCGGTACGGCGAGACCTACGCGGAGCTCAACACCACGGCCAACGTGCGGGCCCATGCCGACGCGAACGCGCTGGCCAACTCGGCGGCCCTGGCGGCCGCCTACGCGGCGGCGGACCCGGACGCCTATGCCGAGACCTGCCCGTTCGCCCGGGTCCGCGCGGTGGTGCGGGTGCACGCCGACCGGCGGGACGAGCAAGGCGAGCGCGCCACCTGGGCGCGGCTGGCCGACGGCCTCGCCGACAGTCTGGCCCGCGCGGACGCGGCCTGAGCCGGGCCGCTCAAGGACTGAGCGGCCCGGGCCGGAGCCGGTTCAGCCCTTGAGCGGCCCGCCGTTGATGGCGACCCGGCGGCCGTAGCGGGTGTGCGGGTGGTAGTCGTAGGTGGCGTAATGCTGGACGCAGCGGTTGTCCCAGAACACCAGGGTGTTGGGGGTCCAGCGGATGCGGCAGGTCAGCATGGGCCGCTGGGCCGGCAGCGCGCAGAGCAGGTCGAGCAGGGCCCGGCTCTCGTCGGCGGACAGCTGGGGGATGCGCGCGGTGTAGGCCTTGTTGACGTAGAGGATCCTGCGGTCGGTCTCGGGGTGCCGCACCACCAGCGGGTGCTCGTTCCTGGGGATGACGTATCCCGGCGGCGGGGTGTGGCCCTGGAAGGCGACGAGGCCGTCGTGCACGGCGGTCAGGCCGTCGAGCAGCCCGCGCATCGTCGGGGACAGCATCTCGTACGCCAGGTGCATGTTGGCGAACAGGGTGTCGCCGCCGCTGCCCGGTTCCGGTACGCGGGTGATGTGGAGCATCGACCCGAGCGAGGGTTCGGCGTCGGCGGTGCCGTCGGCGTGCCAGCCGTTGCCGGCGACGTTCTCGGCCGCGGCGTCGGTGCTGATCTCCAGGATGTACGGATCGGCGTCGACCGGGGGCGGGTTGACGGGGCGCAGTTCGCCGAAGTGCGCGGCGAAGCGCTTGTGGTCCTCGTCCGTCAGGTGCTGGTCGCGGAACACCAGGACGTGGTGGTCGAGGAACGCCTGCTTCAGTTCGGCCAGTTGCTCGCCCGGCAGCTCCCGCGAGAGGTCGACGCCGGTGACCTCGGCGCCGATCACCGGGGTGACGGGGTCGACGGTGATGGTCCGGTACTCCTTGGCGGGCCTGGTGGTGACGGCCCTGACGGCGTCCAGTTCGTACTGCTCCATGACCTGCTCCTGTGGTGGGGTGCTTGGTTTCGTCACAGCCCGCGGGCCAGCAGGTCCGCGAGGACCAGCCGGCCGAAGGCCAGGTTGCCGTGGATGGCGTCGTCGGCCTCGCACAGTTCGGGGCGCTGGAGGCCGTCCGGTCCGGTGGTGCGGGCCCGGAGGTCGACGAGCTCGACGCCGAGTTCGTCGAGCGCGCTGCGGACGGTCTCCTGCGCGGCCGTGAACACCGTCGGGTCGGACTGCTCCGGCACCCGCTGCGGCGGCAGCACGGCCAGCACCCGCAGGCCGAGGCCGAGTGCGTGGCGGTAGAAGGCCAGTGCGTCGCGGACGGTGGCGCGGACGACGGCGTCGAACAGCGGTCCGGTGAGGAAGCCCGGGGCGAAGCCGCCGTCGCGGCGGTAGAGGTGCCAGTTCTCCCGGGTGGCGACGAAGTGCGAGCTGAGGCCGAAGGTGCACACCAGCGGGACCGCGAGGTGCCCGAGGCCGTCCACGTCCAGGTCGGCCAGGAAGCTCCGGTAGTAGGCGTCGGCCTCGGCCTTGCGGAACACGACGTCGTGCTCGCGCGGCTCGAAGAAGTCGTCGGTGAACTCGCGCCCGGCGCCGATCGGACCGCCCTGGAAGGGGATCCGGGCGGCCTTCGCGGCCCGTCCGATCGGGCCCGCGTGCGAGTCGCCGAGCAGCAGGAACCTAGCGGGGGCGGTAGTAGTCGAGGACGGCGTCGTCACAGGTGTCCACCCCCTTCGGCTCCGCCGCCGGCGCGCCGGTCCGGACCGGTCGCGGGTCGGCCGCCGGGCGCGGGCCGGCCGCCGGGCGGGACAGCCCGGCCATGAAGTGGCGCATGACGAAGTCGACGCCCTCGGGCGTCACTTCACGCAGGTTCGGCGCGTAGAACCGGCTGCGGAACGGGAGGCCGGTGATGAGTTCGTACGACGGGAAGTAGTCCACGTCGTCGAGTTCCCGGGTCAGTTGCCCGGCCACCGTCCGCAGCAGCGACTTGGAGTAGGTGTTGGCGGTGAGCGCGTGGCCGCCGGTCGCGGTCGCGGTCAGCGGGTGCGGTGAGACGGTCAGCAGGACCCGTAGCCGCGGGTTGGCCTCGCGGGCCAGTGCCACGGCCTCCGTCAGGTCGCGGCGGACCTCCTCGAAGGTGAACTGGTGGAAGACGTGGCGGTCCGGGTCGAAGGTGCCGCGCACGGTGCCGGGGCAGGACGGGAGGACGGTGCCGTCGGCGCGGTCCCGCCACGCCTCGGTCAGGCCCAGGGTGAAGACCAGGCAGCCGGCTTCGGTGACGGCCTCGCGGATGGCGGCGAGAGTCCGTGCCCGGGCGGCCAGCATCTCCTCGGCGGAGGCGTGGCCGCCGGGTTCGACGGACGGGCGGCAGGGGTCGTGGTACCGGCCGTCCTCCAGCCACGCCTCGGTGGGCTGGGTGGTGCGGCCGAAGGCCCAGGAGAGCCACTGGCGCAGCATGGCGGCGGTGTAGATGTTCCCGGTGCGGAACGAGAACACCCCGTAGTGGCGCGCCCTGCGTTCCTCCTCGGTCAGCCCGGGCGGGGCCGGTTCCGCGTCGTACCAGTTCATGCCCCGCTCCAGCAGGGCCCGGCCGATGTGCGCGGCGAAGCAGGATCCCGCGGTGAGGACCGGTTCGTCCTGCCCGATCTCGAACGCGGGCGTCCACAGGTCGTCGATGGCGAGCGGGTCGGGTTCGGCCACGGCGGAGCGCCAGAACGAGCGCGCGGGGAGGGACTGGTAGGGGTTCACGAGGGACGGTCTCCGATGGTCGGGCGGGGCGTCGGTGCGGGACGGGAGCGGCTGGTGCGGCCCGGATCGCCGGGGCGGGGAGCGTGCCGGGATCACCTCCGGGGGCGGTCGCCGCTCTCCCCGGGCGGGTCGTCCGAGGCCGCGTCGATCGCCGCCGCCACCGCGTGCACATGGGGCGGGCGGACGATGCCGTAGTGCGTCGTGTCGAGCCGGTGCCAGGTGCTGGGTTCCGGGAGGTGCGGGCGCCACAGCTCCCGCTGCCGCTCCGGTGACCCGGGCGAGGGCAGCCCCGGCACCGGCCGCCCGGCCAGCCACAGCCGGCTGGGCGTGGCGCTCAGCAGCGGCATCCGGTACTCGGCCATGCTTCGCAGGTTGGCCCGGCAGCACCGGACCAGGCGTTCGGCGTAGCCGTGGGCCTCGGGACCGGCCGGCCCGGACCCGCCCTGGCCGAGTTCGTGTTCGAACACCGCCTGGAGCTGGGCGTCGTCGTAGCCCTGGAAGAGCGCGCCGGACCCGGGCGGCGGCGGGTCGATCAGGTGGACGCCGTGGACCGGCCGGCCGATCGCCTCCGCCTCCGCGGCCATGCCCATCACCGCCCAGGCGCCGAAGGACCAGCCGGCCAGGTGCAGCCGCCGGGTGCCGTCCGCGAAGCGGGCTCGCAGGGCGGCGGCGTAGCGGCGGGCCCGTTCGGCCAGCGTCCAGTCCGCGGCCCCGGGCCGTTCCAGCGCGGGATCGGCGATCAGGCAGACGGTCAGCCGGGGACCCAGTGCCGACACCAGGGACCGGTAGGCCTGGATGTCGCCGCCGACCGGGTGCACCAGGCACAGCACGTCGTCTCCGGTGCCGTGCTGCCAGACCACCGGGACCACGTCCTCGGTGGCGACGGCCCCGGGGGGTGCCGCCTCGGACAACCGGGTGAGGATCTCGGTGAGGGAGACCCGGTGGCTGAACCGCGTGACGTCAAGCTCGACATCGAGGTGACGTTTCACCACGCCGATCAGGTCGAGCAGGGTCAGCGAGTCGGCCCCCAGGTCGTAGAGCGGGGCGTCGGGATCGATGTGGTCGACGTCCAGCCAGTCGCACAGCCAGTCGCGGAGCAGGACGGCCGCGCTCGCGTCCGATGCGTCGGTCGCGTCGGTCGCGTCGGTCGCGTCCGCCGCGTCGGTCGCATCGGCCGCGTCGGCGTCTTCGGCGGGCACCGCCTTCGGGTCGGCAGGCACGAGGGCCCGGGCGCCGGGCGCCGCGTAGAACGCCCGGGACTCGTGGAGGTCGGTGGTGGAGACCAGCACCTGCGGCAGCTGCAGTCCCACGGCCCGCGCGAACACCCGCCGGCCCTCGGCCACCGTCAGGCCGACCGAGAGGTGCGCCCGGTGGCGTGCGTCGGTCTGGGGCACGCGCAGCGCCATGCCGGTCTCGCTCCACACGTCCCAGTTCACGCCGAGCCGGACGGTGGACTCAGTGTCGCCGGACTCGTACTGGGCGAAGCCGTCGAGCAGGCTGTTGGCTGCCGCGTAGTCGAACTGGCCGACGCCGCCGAGCTCCGCGGACATCGAGGAGCAGTACACCGCCGTCGACGGCCGGTAGCGCTCGATCAGCTGCTCGACCAGCAGCGCGCCCTGCAGCTTGGCGGCGGAGGCGCGGCTCATCGCCGCGGCGTCGCGCCGGGTGATCATGCCGCCGCTCGCCACCCCGACGGCGTGGATCACGCTGTCGAGCCGCTCAGTGTGACGGCCGATCCGGGCCAGGACCTCCTCGGGCGTGGACTCGGCGAGGTCGGCTTCGACCAGTTCGACCCGGTCGGCCCAGGGCGTCAGCTCCTCCGGCAGCCGGGGGCGCCTGGCCAGCAGCAGGACCCGGGCGGCGCCGTTCTCCAGCAGCCAGGCGGCGATACCGCGGCCGATCCCGCCGGTGCCGCCCAGGACCAGGTGCACGCCCCGGTCGGGCAGTCCGGCGAGGCCCGGGCCGGCCGTGCACACCGGCAGCGTGACCTGCTCCCACCAGTGGCCCCGGCGCAGCGCCAGCCGGCGCGGAAGTACGGCCGCGTCCGCCGTGGTCGCGGCCTCGGCGAGCAGCGCCGCCAGGGGTGCGGCCCAGTGGGCGGGGTCGGCTTCGGGGAGGTCGACCCAGTGGCCCGCCGTGGCTCCCTCCTGGGGTGCCACCTCGGCGGCGCCGGCCAGCAGGCCCGCTTCCGGCCGACCCACCGGGCCGTCCACCGGCCTCGCCCGGTAGGACAGCCACCACGGCCTGAGCCGGAGTGACCCGGCGGCCTCGGCGGCGGCCCGCAGCAGCGCGGCCGGCGTGTCCAGGCAGGCCCAGCCGGCCCGGGCCAGGCTGTCCCGGCCGACCGGCCCGCCGATCCCGAGCGGCAGCGCGTGCAGCCAGTCGATGCCGCCGTCGCCCGCTCCGGTGGCCGCCAGGGCGTCCAGGAGCCGGCCGAGCGAGGCGGGGTCGGCCGGGTCGACCTCGTAGGCGTCGTCGCCCCGCCGGGCGAACGCCTCGGCGGCGCGGACCCGCACCACCCGGGCGTGGGTGGCCTCGAAGGCGCGGACCGCGTCCGGGGGCGCCGGTCCGTCGGTGAGCAGCACCAGGAGCCGGGAGGTGGGCGCGCCGATCGCCGTGCCCGCGCGGCGCAGCCGGGCCCAGTGCGGCTGGTGCAGCCAGGCGGCCTCCGGCAGGCGCCGCGGGACGTCGGCGGCGGCCGGAATCACCGAGCGGGCCGGGTGCGGGGTCGCGGTGGCGCGGGGGAAGTCGAACTCCGCCGGCGCGAAGGCGGGCGGCGGGAAGTCCCACGGTGCCTGGGCGGGGCCGGCGGGCCAGTCGATCCGCGCGCCGGCCAGCCAGGCCGCGGCCGTCTCCTCGGCGGTACGGCCTTCGCCCGGGACGGGTGCCCCGGTACGGGCCTCCTCCGTTCCCACGTCCGTGATCGGCCCCGCGCCGCGCAGCCAGGCGACGGCGGAGGCAGCGTCGGGGCAGACCGCGGCCAGCCGTCGGCGGCGGGCGGGACGGCCCGCCTGGAGGTGGCGCAGTACCTGCGGATAGGCGGCGGGCCTGGCCTCCAGGTAGTCGGCGATCCGGGCGGCGTCGGCGCGCAGGCCCGCCTCGCTGCTGCTGGAGAGCAGCAGGCAGGGAGCCACGGCGGTGTCCGACGCCGCCGCGCCCGCCGTCCCCGGGGCCGGCCGGTCGGCCTCCAGCACGGCGTGGGCGTTGGTACCGCCGATCCCGAAGCTGCTCACCGCCGCGATCCGGTCCCGGTCGGCGGGCCAAGGCCGGGCTTCGGTGGGGATGTAGAACGGCGTGGGGTCGGCGCCGAGCTGCGGGTTGAGGGCGTGGAAGCCGACGTTGGGCGGGATCACGCCGTGGTGGACGGCGAGCGCGGCCCGTACCAGTCCGACCACTCCGGCCGCCGCGCCCAGGTGTCCGATCTGGCTCTTGACCGAGGTCAGCGCGCAGTGGCCGGAGCGGTCCAGGTCGAAGGCCTGGCGCAGGGCGCCGACCTCGACCGGGTCGCCGAGCCGGGTGGCGGTGCCGTGGGCCTCGACGTAGCCGAGGTCGGCGCCGCTGCGGCCGCTGCGGCGCAGGGCGGCGCGGATCACCTCGCGTTGCCCGGCGAGCGAGGGGGCGCTGTAACTCAGCTTGTCGGAGCCGTCGTTGTTCAGCGCCGAGCCGGTGATCAGGGCGTAGACGGTGTCGCCGTCGCGGCGGGCGAGGCGGAGCGGCTTGAGTACCACCACGCCGACGCCGCTGGCGCCGATGGTGCCGCTCGCGTCGTCGCTGAAGGGCCGGCAGCGGCCGTCCACGGAGAAGATGTGCTGCGGCTGGTAGCGGTATCCGTCGGTCAGGGTCGGGTCGACCAGGACTCCGCCGGCCAGCATCACCTCGGCGTCGCCCTGGCGCAGCATCCCGGCGGCGACGTGGACGGCCACCAGGGAACTGGCGCAGGCCGCCTGGGCGGTGAAGGCGGGGCCGGTCAGCCCCAGGTGGTAGGCCGCCTTGGTGGCGAGGAAGTCCTTGTCGTGGTGCAGGGCCAACTGGAACCCGTCGGGCAGGCGTTCGGGGTCGGCCTCGCGGAGCATGGACTGGAAGTAGGTGTTCTCGCCGGCGCCGGCGACCAGGCCGACGCGCAGGCCCGACGGGTCGGCGATCCCGGCGTGTGCCAGTGCCTCGACGCAGCTCATCAGCAGGTGCCGTTGCTGGGGGTCCATCAGCCGGGCCTCCGGCCGGCTGATGCCGAAGTGCTCCGGGTCGAAGTCCAGTGGGCCGTCCAACTGGCTGCGCGCCCCGACCAGGCCGTCGGCGGCGTCGAAGTGTTCGATGCCGGTGCCGCCCGTGGTGACCATCCGCCAGAACGCGGAGAGGTCGGACGCGCCCGGGAGCCGGACCGCCATGCCGACGACCGCGATCGGCTCGTCCGCGGCGGGCGGGGCGGCCTCGGCGGACGGGGCAGACACAGCGGGCGGGGCGGTGGCGGCGGCCGTCGCGGACCGGTCCAGGAAGGCGGCCAGCGCCCGTACGGTGACGTGTTCGAAGAGGTCGGCGACGGTGAAGCGCAGGCCCGCTTCGGTGGTGCAGTGGAGGTGGAAGCGCATCAGGGCCAGGCTGGAGGCTCCGGCGTCGAAGAAGGTCTGTCCCGGGTCGATCGTCAGACCGGTGACCGCCTCGAACGCCTCGGTCAGCAGGGCTTCGCGTGCCGTCAGGCCGGCCGCGCGGGCCGTCGGCCGGCGCAGTTCCCGCCCGGCGGAGCGCAGCGCGCCCCGGCGGTCCAGCTTGCCGCTGGGGGTCCTGGGCAGCTCCTCCACGACCCGGAAGCGGGCGATCCGGACGTGGCCCGGCAGCAGCGGCGCCAGGTGCGCGGTGAGGTCCTCGGCGGTGGGCGCCTCGCCGCGGCACTGCAGGCAGGCCACCAGCTCCCCGCCGTCGGGGGCCACCACGGCGTTGACGACGGCCGGGTGCCGCAGCAGGGCCGCCTCGACCTGTCCCGGTTCGAGCCGGTGTCCGCTGAGCTTGATCTGGTCGTCGTCGCGGCCCAGGAAGTGCAGCCGGCCCTGCCGGTCGAACCGGGCCCGGTCGCCGCTGCGGTAGCAGAGGCCGAGGCCGGGCAGCTCGACGAAGCGCGTGTCGTCGAGCTTCGGGTCACCGAGGTAGCAGCGCGCCACCATGGTGCCGCCGATCAGCAGGGCGCCGGCGCGGCCGGGGGGAACGGGCTCGTCGGCCTCGTCGACCACCGTGAGCACCGCGCCCGCCACCGGCCGGCCGATGGCGGGGCGCTCGGGCCACCGGGACGGGTCGCCGTCCAGGCACAGGCTGCTCACCACGTGGGTCTCGGTCGGGCCGTAGTGGTTGAACAGCCGTGCGCCGGGCAGACCGGCGAACCAGCGGCGGATCGCGTCGGTGCACACCAGTTGCTCGCCGGCGGTGACCACCTCCCGCAGCCGGGAGGGGTAGCGGCCCAGGTGGACGGCGTGCTCGGCGAGGAGCTGGAGGGCGACGTAGGGCATGAAGACGCGCTCGATCCCGGCCGACTCCAGCTGCTCCAGCAGTGCGGGGGCGTCCTGGCGCCAGCCGGGCCGCACCAGGTGCAGGCAGCCGCCGCCGCACAGCGTCCCGAAGACCTCCTGGAAGGACACGTCGAAGGAGAGCATGGAGAACTGCTGGGTGGCCGCCGGGGCCGCCAGTCCTCCCGACGCGGCCTGCCACTGCAGCAGGTTGGCCAGGGTGCGGTCGGACACCTGCACGCCCTTGGGGACACCGGTGGAGCCCGAGGTGAACAGGGTGTAGAGCGGACGGGCTCCGCGGTGCGCCGGGGCGGTGGCGGGTGCGGGTGCCGTGGTGAGGGGTGACAGCACCACCGGGTGGCGTGCGACTCGGCCCGGGTCGACGGCGTCGAACTCCGGGTCACCGCCCGGTGGGAGCAGCACGCACAGCGGCTCCGCCTGGTCCAGCACCTGCCGGCGCAGGGCGGCCGGGTAGGACGGGTCCAGCGGCACGATGGTCACGTTGAGCCGGGCCAGTGCCAGCAGCGCCACCACGTGCTCGACCGAAGGCCGCAGGTGCAGCGCGACGTGGCACGGGCGGTCGTCGTCCTCCGGCAGCGGGTGGGCGGCCCGCAGTTCGGCGGCGAGCGCCGCCGCGTGGGCGTCGAGTTCGGCGTAACTCAGCGACCGGCCTTCGGACTTCAGGGCCGGTGCGGCGGGTGTGCGCGCGACCTGCCGGGCGAAGCCCTCGGCCACCGTCGTCCAGGCGAGCTCCGTCGAGGCGCCGCGGCCGGGTTCCGGCAGTGCTCGGCGGTAGGGTGCCGCGAGCTGGACCGGGGTCGCCGTCCCACCGTCGGCGAGCAGGTCCAGGCCGCGCCGGAACAGGCCCGCCATGGCCGCCACCTCGGCGGCGTCGAAGCGGTCGTCGGCGTACTCCCACAGGCAGTCGAGCCCGCCCTCGTGCTCGACGACGGACAGCGTCATCGGGCACTTGGCCTCGGCCGGGGCCCACCACAGGGGGCGGGAGGCGCAACCGGGCAGGGCCAGCGCGGCGAAGTCGGTGTTCTCCAGGACGAAGAGGTAGTCGAAGGGGGTGTCGCCGCCGGCCGGTTCCCGGTCGGCCAGGACGTCGGCCAGCGCCACGTCCTGGCGGTCCAGCACCCGGCGGGCGTCGGCGCCCAGGCGCAGCAGCTGGCCGCGCAGGTCCTCGCGGGGCGCGACGGCCTGCGGCAGCAGCACGGTGTTGGCGAACATGCCGACGCTGGCCTCGAACTCCTGGACCGGCCGGTTGGCCACCGGGGCGGCGATCCGCGGCCGGGCCGCGCCGGTCACCCCGTACAGGCTCCAGGCGAAGACGCCGAGCAGCAACTCGAAGCGGGTCATGCCCAGTTCGGCGCAGAGCCGGTCCACGGCGGCGCGCCGTACGACGTCCAGGGAGGTGTGGAGCAGGCGGGCCGCGGAGGCGGGCCGGGGGCCGGCCGGGTCCAGCGGGTCGTGGTCGAGCGCCTCATGGTCGGGCGAGTCGTCCGTCCGGGCGTAGTGGGCCCGCAGTTCGGCACGCTGGGCCCGGTAGGCGGGGCCGGCGAACCAGTCGGCCTGCCAGGCGGCGTAGTCCAGCGGGGTGCGCGCCGGGGCGCCGTCCGTGGGGCGCGCGGCCTCGGCGGCGCCGTCGTGCGCGTGCCGGTAGCCGGTCGACAGGTCGGCCAACAGGACGTTGAGCGACCAGCCGTCGACGGCGATGTGGTGCAGGTGGAGCAGCAGCACCCCGCCGCCGTCCTGGGGCAGCCAGCGGGCACGCAGCATCCGGGGGCGCGCCAGGTCGAACGACGCGGCGAAGAAACGGTTCGCCTCGGCGCGGGCACCGTCCTCGGCGCGGACCCCGTCCTCACCGCGCGCACCGTCCTCACCGCCGACCCCGAGCTCCTCCGGGGAGCAGCCGGGCTCGGGTTCGGATTCGGATTCGGTCCACGGGTCGTACGGCTCCCCGACCAGCTGGCGCAGGCCCTCGGGCGCGGCCCGGAAGGCGGTGTGCAGGGCCGCGTGCCGCCGCACCAGCTCCCGCAGCGAGGCCCGCAGGGCGTCGGCGTCGACCGCGCCGTCCAGCCGGAAGGCCAGCTCCACCGCGTACGCCCGGGAGCGCGGCGCCCGCTGCTGCAGCAGCCACAGGCGTTGCTGCTCGCTGGTGGCGGGCGCCGAGCGCGCCCGGGTGGGGGCGGGCGGCACCGGGTAGGGCGTGGCGGCGGCCGGCCCGGCCTCCGCCACGGCCCGGGCGATCCCGGCCACGTCCCCGGTCAGCACGCGGGCCTGGGGCAGTTCGCAGCCCCAGCGCCGGCGCACCTCGAAGCGCAGCCGCAGCGCCTTGAGCGAGTCCCCACCGGAGGCGATCCAGCGGTCGTCCAGCCGCAGGTCCGGCACACCGAGCACCTCGGCCGCCAGGGCCAGCACCTCGCGCTGCCGGTCGGTGGTCGCCTCGGCGCCCGCGCGGTCGCTCTCCGGGCGGCGCCAGGGCCGGTCCTCGCGGCGCAGCAGGGCGGCCTGGTCGACCTTGCCGTTGGCGGTCAGCGGGAGCGCGTCCACCAGGTGGATGTGATGGGGCCTCATGTAGCCGGGCAGCCCGGCCGCCAGATGGCGGTCGAACTCCTCGAACGGGACGTCCTCGCCGAGGACGACATACGCCAGCAGCTCGTTCGGGCCGTGCTCCCCGGCCCTGCGGGTGCAGACGTACGCCTGCCGCACCGCCGGGTGCCCGAGGATCTGCCGCTCCAGCTCGCCGGGCTCGATGCGGAAGCCGCGGACCTTCACCTGGCGGTCGGCGCGCCCGACGTACTCGATCAGGCCGTCGGCGTCGGCGCGCACCAGGTCCCCGGTGCGGTAGTGCGTCGCGCGGCCGTCGTCGTACCAGGGCAGCCGGACGAAGCGGCGCTCCGTCTCCTCGGGCAGGTTGCGGTAGCCGGCCGCCAGACCGGCACCGGACAGGAGGAGTTCGGCCACCTCGCCGGGCGCCGCGGTCCGGTCGCCGTCCGGGACGACCAGCACGGCCCCGGTCTGCGGCAGCGCCCGTCCGATCGGGACCACGTCGCCGTCGAAGTCTCGCGGGACGGGGTGGCACAGCGCGAAGGTAGTGCCCTCGGTGGGGCCGTAGACGTTGTGCAGCCGGGTGGGGGCCGCCGCGTTGTGCCGGTACCAGCGGCGGATCAGCCAGGCGTTCAGCTGCTCGCCGCCGACCAGCAGCTGCCCGACCCCGGCGAAGCAGGACGGCTCCGTGTCCACCACCGCGTTGAACAGGGCCACCGTGACGAAGGCCGTGTCGATGCGCTCCCGCAGCAGGGCGGCCGCCAGTCGGTGCGGCGTCTGGACGGCTTCGTCACCGAGGACGACGCAGCAGCCGCCGGTCAGCAGCGGCACCCAGACCTCGAAGCTGAGGGCGTCGAACGCCGGATTGGACAGGCAGGCGTAGCGGGCCCCCTCCTCGATGCGGATGTACCCCGGGGCGGCCAGCCGCAGGATCCCGGCGTCCCGCACCTCGACGCCCTTGGGGCGGCCCGTGGTGCCCGAGGTGTAGAAGAGGAAGGACACCGGTGCCCCGGTGGAGACCGTGTCGTCCTCGGCCGGTCCGGCGGCGAGCAGCGCCGCCGCCGCCAGCGCGAGCAGCCCGCCCGGCAGGTCGTCGGGTGCCGTCCCGCCGTGGACCACTGCCACGCTGCCCGAGTCGGTCAGGATGTGGCGCCGGCGGTCCGCCGGGCTCTGCGCGTCCAGCGGGACGACCTGGGCGCCGAGCCGCAGGACGCCCAGCATGACGCAGACCAGCTGCCAGGAGCGCGGCAGGCAGACCGCCACCGCCTGGCCGGGGCGGACGCCGGCGCGGCGCAGCCCGTGGGCCGCCGCCGCGGCGGCGGCGTCCAGGCCGGTGTAGTCCAGCCGCACGTCTCCGTCGACCAGCGCGGCCGCACGGGGGGTGCGCAGGGCCTGCTCGTGCACGGCCCGGGCCAGGCCGGTGGCCGGGGGCGCGGCGGGTACGGCGCTCTCGGCGCGCATCAGGCCTCCACGGCGGGCTCGGCGGACGGCTGTCCAGGCGGCGGGGGCACCGGGAACCGGTCCAGTTCGGCGGCGATCAGCTCGGCTATCCGGGGCACCTCCGCGCTCTCCAGCAGGTCCCAGTGGCCGCCGGCGACCGGCTCGACCAGCAGGCCGCCGCCGGCCCGCCGCTGCCAGAACGCGCGTACCTCAAGCGCCTGTTGCCGCTGTTCCTGTTGCTGCTGTTCCTGTTCCTCCGCCCCGTCCCCGGCGGCCTCGACCAGCACCAGCCGGGCCGGTGAGGGCGGCGCCTGGTAGTCGCGGGCGGTCATCCGGTTGTGGTTGTAGATCCGGAAGTACCGCTCGATCTGCTCGTCCTCGATCCCCGGGTACATCCCGTTGAACCGGACGAGCTTGTCGCGGAACTCCGCCATCGGCACCGGCTCGATCGAGGCGAGCCGCTCCGCGTCCTCGGTGCCGTGGGTGTCGAGCAGCACCACGCTGAACCGGGTGTGCCCGGCCAGGGCCAGCCGGCGCCCCATCTCGTGGGCGACCAGCCCGCCGTAGGAGAGCCCGCACAGCACCAGCGTCTCGTCCGGCCGGGGGTCGACCAGGGCCAGGTACCGCTCCGCCATGGCCTCGACGGTGGGCAGCGGCGTCTCCCCGGGGTTGATCCCGGGCGACTGCATCCCGAGGACGCCGACCCGCTCCGGCAGCGCCGCGGCCAGCGGCAGGTAGCAGAAGGCGGTGCCGCCGGCCGGATGGACGCAGACCACCCGCTGCCGGCCGTCCCCCGCGCGGAACTCGACCAGGTTGCCGTCCGGTGCGCCCGCCGCGGTGCCCGACGCCCCCGCCCGGATCCGTTCGGCCAGGGCCTCGATGGTCGGGTTCTGCACGATCTCGCGGATCGGCAGGGTCTCGCCGAACTCCTCGCGGACGGCCAGGGCCACCTTGATCGCGGAGATCGAGGTGCCGCCCAGCTCGAAGAAGTCGTCGGATATCCCGATGCCGGGATGGAGCAGCACCCGCCGCCAGATGGTGTGCAGCGCCATCTCCACGTGGTCCCGCGGGCTCGCCGTGTTGACCTGGGTACGGGTCGCCGAGCGGGCGGCGTCCAGCAGCGCTGCGCGGTCCAGCTTGCCGCTGCGGTTGAGCGGCAGCCGCGGCAGTTCGACGAAGAGCGCGGGGATCATGTAGTCCGGCAGCCGCCGCGCCAGGGCGGCACGCCACTCGTGCGGCCTGCGCGGCTGCGCGTCGTCCCGGCCCTCGCCCAGGCCCACGCCCACGCCCGCCATCAGACGCAGCTCGCCCGTGGCGTCGCGGTCGGCCAGCACCGCCGCCTCCCGCACACCGGGCAGGGCCAGCAGCGCGGCCTCGACCTCCCCCGGCTCGATCCGGAAGCCGCGCAGCTTGACCTGGTCGTCGGCGCGGCCGAGGTACTGGGCGTTGCCGTCCGGGAGCCAGCGGGCCAGGTCGCCGGTGCGGTAGAGGCGTTCACCGGGCACGAAGGGGTCGTCGCGGAACCGCTCGGCGGTCAGGTCCGGGCGGTGCAGGTAGCCCCGGGCGAGGCTCGCCCCGCCGAGGTGGACCTCGCCGGTCACCCCGGTCGGCACCGGCCGCAGCCGGCGGTCGAGCAGGTAGAGGCGGGTGTTGTCCAGGGGGCGGCCGATCGGGCAGGGCCGGTCCAGCGGCTGCGGGTCGGTGTAGGCGGTGCTGTAGAGGGTGGCCTCGGTGGGCCCGTAGCCGTAGCAGACGCGCAGGCCCGGCAGCGCCTGCCGGAGGCGGTGCAGCGCCCGCTCCGGGAGGGGCTCCACCCCGGTGAGCAGCTGACGGAGCGCCAGCCCGGCCAGGCGGGCCCCGGGGTCCTCGTCGATCCACGTGACGTAGGACGGCGGCAGGAAGGCCTGTACGACGCGGTGCTCGCGCATCCAGGCCAGCAGTTCCTCCGGGTCGCCGCGCAGCTCCTCGGGGACCAGGTGGAGCACGGCGCCGGTGGTGAGCGGCAGCAGCAACTCGTGCACCGAGGCGTCGAATCCGATGCTCGACCAGGCGGAGGCCGCCTCGCCGGGGGTGGCGCCGAACCGCGCCAGCCAGGTGTCGAGGAGGTTGGTGACGCTGCCCCTGGTCACCGCCACGCCCTTGGGGCGGCCGGTGGAGCCCGAGGTGTAGATGACGTAGGCGAGCTGCGACGGCCCGGCCGTGACCTCCGGCGCGTCGTCGCGCCGCGCCTCGGCCTCGACCGCGCGCAGGGAGTGCCGGCCCTCGGAGGGGAGTTCGGCGTCGCTGAGCACCAGGGCCGGCGCCGCGTCCTCGACCATCGCGGCCAGCCGCTCGACCGGCTGCCCCGGGTCCAGCGGCAGGTAGGCGGCGCCCGCCTTGAGGATGCCGAGGACGCCCACGACCAGCTCGGTCGAGCGTCCGGAGTGCAGGCCGACCACCTGGTCCGGGCCGACGCCGCGGGCGATCAGCGCGTGCGCCAGCCGGTTGGCGCGGCGGTCCAGCTCGGCGTAGTCGAGCCGCTCCCCCGCGCAGACCAGGGCCGGAGCGGTGGGGCGGGCCCGCACCTGGGCCTGGAAGCGCTCGACCAAGCCGGCCGAGGCCTCGTCCCGGTCGTCACGGCGGGTACGGTCGGCGCGGTCGGCGCGGTCGGCTCCGCTCCAGTCCGACAGGACCAGGCGGCGCTCCTCCTCGTCCATCAGCTCCAGGTCGTCCACGCCCAGGTCGGGCCGGTCGACCAGCTGGGTCAACACCCGGCGCAAATAGCCCGCGTAGCGCTCGACTGTCCGGCGGTCGAACAGCGCGCAGGCGTAGTCCAGGTACCCGGTCACCCGGCCGTCCTCCTCCTCGGCCAGCGACAGGGCCAGGTCGAACTTGGCCGCGGCGTACGGGATCGGGAACGGCTCGACCTCGATCCCGGGCAGGTCCAGCGCGCCGTTCCGGGAGGGCTGCCAGGCGAGCATGGTCTGGAACAGCGGTGTGTGGGCGGTGCTGCGCGGCGGGTTGACCAGTTCCACCACCTGCTCGAACGGCAGGTCCTGGTGCTGCAGGGCGGCCCGCAGCGCGGCGCGCGTCTGCTTGAGCAGGGCCGATCCGGTCGGCGAGTCCGCCAGATCGACCCGTACGGCGAGGGAGTTGACGAAGAAGCCGACCAGCTCGGAGAAGCCGCCGCGGCGGCGGTTCGCGCTCGGGACGCCGACGACGATGTCGCTCTGGCCCGTCAACCGCGACAGCACCACGGACCAGCCGGCCAGCACGGCCGTGAACAGCGTGGCGCCCTGCTGCCGCGCGAGCTCCTTGAGGGCGGTGCCGAGCTCGCCGTCGACGAGGATCGGCACCCGGCCGCCACGGTAGTCCTGTTCCGGCGGACGGGGGCGGTCGGTGGGCAGTTCGAGCAGGGTCGGCGCGCCGGCGAGCGCCGCCCGCCAGTGGGCGGCCTGCACCGCGGGTTCGTCCCCGGCCGCCCACGCGCGCTGCCAGCGGGCGTAGTCGGCGTACTGCAGGGACAGCGGCGGCAGCGGGGAGTCCGCGCCGTCACGGAAGGCCGTGTACAGCGTTCCGACCTCGCGCAGGATCACGTTCATGGACCAGCCGTCGAACACCGTGTGATGCAGAGTCAGCAGCAGCACGTGGTGCTCCTCGGCCAGGGCGATCAGCCGGCCGCGCGCCAGCGGGCCCCGGCCCAGGTCGAACGGCGTGTCGGCCTCCGCCCGTTGCAGGGCGGCGACGCGCGCGTCGGCGTCCGGGAGCCCGGTCAGGTCGTCCGTCACCAGGGCGTAGCCGGAGTCGGGCGGACCGACCAGCTGGTGGACATCGTCCCCGGTGGCGACCAGCCGGGTGCGCAGCACCTCGTGCCGGGAGACCAGTTCGTCGAAAGCCCGGGCGAGCACCGCGCGGTCCAGCGGCCCGCGCAGGGCGAAGGCCAGGGTCTCGTTGTACGCCGTGCCGGCGCCGTCCAGTTGTGCCAGCATCCAGAGCCGCCGCTGCCCCGGCGACAGCTCCGGGAGCGGGCCTCCGGCAGCCGCCGGGCCGCCGTCCTGTCGCGCGGGAGGCGCGTCCGCCTGGTCGGTGGTGGTGCCGTGGGGCTGGTGCGTCTGCGACAAAGCCGGACCTTTCCAGGGGAGGGTCACTGCAGGGATCGACGGCGCAGTGGGGGCGGCGGTGCGTGGCGGCAGCGGGTCGGTGACCCGGCGGCGCGGAGGGATCGCCTCGATCGGTGCCCGGTCAGACCGCTTCGACCGCGCACCGGGCTCTGGGATGACGGGTGGTCGGCACCCGTCGGGGCATGGGCGAACCGGGGCAGCGCACAGGGGTGCCGGTGAGGCCGGCGATGACGAACCGCAGTGGATCTACGGCCATGGGTGCCTAGTTAAGATGACTAATTCGGCCGGGGCAAGAGTCCGGATCTTCTTCCCCCGTCCGAACGTTCGTCTCCGGACACGACCGGCGGAGACCGGCTCGACCTTGACCGGAATCGTTCGCCGAGGACGCCCCGGCCCCCGGGGCGGGCCGGAGCGCACCGGGGCGGACCAGGGCAGACCGGGCCGGATCCGCCGAGCCGGCGGGCCTACTTGGCGAAGCGGACCTCCGGATAAGCCGCCGAGGGCCCGTCCAGCAGCCGGCCCGGGCGGTCGAGCAGGTGCCGGTCGAAGAACGCGCCGAGGTACGCCCGGGTGGCGGCGAGCGCGCGGTCGCCCTTGATGCTGCCGTACTGCTCCGCGAGGCCCTCGGGCGGCAGTTGCTCGCGGATGCCGAGGGCGTCCACCAGCCAGTGCACGTCACAGAACGACAGGTGTCCGGCCTCCGGCAGGTCCAGCCAGCGCTTCCAGCCGGTCAGGTGCCGCCAGGCCTCGTCCCAGTTCGCCGTCGGGGACTGGCCGGCGTGGCGCTGCGCGCCCAGCAGCAGCACCGGGCGGGAGAGGCCGTCGGCCGGGAGCGGGACGAAGAAGTCGCCGTCCAGGTTGGCGGCGGCGCGGATCCGGCCGTCCTGGCGCATCGCCTCGACGGCGCTCGCGCCGCCGATGGAGTGGCCGGCCGCGCCGATCCGGTCGCGGTCGATCCGCAGGCCGCGGACGAGGCCTGGCCCGGGCGCGGTCAGTCGGTCGATCAGGAAGCCGATGTCCTTCGCCCGGCTGCGGATCACCTCGGCCGCCAGCCGGTCGTCCACCTTGTCGCAGATCAGGCACGCCTCGATCCGCCCGTCGGGGAACTGCACGGCCGTCTCGTAGGTGTGGTCCAGCGCGGCCACCGCGTAGCCCCGGGCCGCGAGGTCCTCGGCGAGGGCGGTGAGCGAGGAGCGGTCGTAGCCGAAGCCGGGCGAGAGCACGACCAACGGATGCCGCCCGGGCGCCGGCACCGTGCGGGCCTTGACCCCCGTGCGCACGGCGGCGAGGTCCGGGGTGCCGTACCGGGCGGTGGACAGCTCCGGGGAGAGGTACGGCAGTTGCTCGCCGCGCGCGGACTGCGCCGGGTACCAGAGGGTGGCCATCAGTTCGCGGGTGGCGGTGTCCGGCCGCCAGGGGTCGGGCCGGCCGGTGTCCACCAGGTGGACCGAGGTGGCGCCGATCGGGCGGCGCGTGGTGGGCGCGGGCACCCGCACCTCGGCCGCCGCGCCGGCGGGCGAGGCCGACAAGGCTGACGAGCCCGACGAAGCCGAAGAGGCCGAAGAGGCCGCGGCAGAGGGCGGCGGTCCGGCGGCCGGGGAGACGGCCGAAGCGGTCTGCGGGCCGGCCAGCGAGAGGAGGGCGGCGATGGGTACGGCGAACCGGGCGGCGCTGCGCCACCGGGGAGTTGTCGACATGACGCCACGTTAGGTTCGCGGCCGGCGCCGGCGCGTCCTGCCCGCAACGTAACCAGCTCAGCCGCTGGTCGGACCCGCCGCGCCGGACGGACCCCGCCGCTCGGGCGGAGCCGCCTCCACCCTGAGCGGGCGGGTGGGTCCGGAAATGTGCGACCAGGAGCGGATCACGAACTCCGCCCCCGGCCGCATCCCCCCGCGCGGTACGCGCTGTCGGTCGGCTCCGACCCGGCCTGCCCTCAGGCCGACGGCGACGACTGCCTCCGTTGCAGCCACAGCCCCGTGAGGGACACGGCCACGGTGAGCGCCAGCGCCAGCAGGGCGTCGACGCGCGAGTCCTCCAGGACGATCATCACCGTGTACAGCCCGAGGAGCGCGAGCAGCGCCGCCCAGGTGAGCCCCGGGAACAGCCAGACGCCGGTGCCGGGGACGGGCCGGCGCCCGCCGGCGCGGTCCTGACGGCCGAGCACCAGGTGGGCCGCGGCGATGCCGATCCAGGTGACGTAGACGGTGTCGCCGGTGATGTCGACGAGCCGGCTGAAGGCGGTCGTCGGGTGGAAGACCTGCAGGAGCAGGCAGAGCGCCGCCAGCGCGGAGGTGAACAGGATCGCCGCGTGCGGTGCCCCGCGCCGGGAGATCCGGGCGAAGAGCGACGGCGCGTCGCGGTCCCGGGCCAGCGCGAACAGCATCCGGGAGCTGGCGTAGACCTGGGAGTTCATCGTGGAGAGCATCGCCGCGAACAGCACGATGTTCAGCACGGTGGACGCCCCGGGCATGCCGAGGTACTCGAGGGTGGCGGCGAACGGGCTCTCGCCGACGGCGGCGCTGTTCCAGGGCAGCAGCAGGACGACCACGGACAGCGAGCCGAGGTAGAAGACGGTGACCCGCCACATGATCGTCCGGGTGCTCTTGCGGATCGCGGCGGCGGCGTCCTCGGCCTCGCCGGCGGCGATGGTCACGATCTCCGTACCGGAGAAGGAGAACATCGCGCCGGAGGTGGCGATCACGACACCGCTGAGGCCCATCGGGAGGAAGCCCCCCTGGCCCAGCAGGTTCCCGGTGCCGGGCGCGGACGTGCCCGGCAGCAGGCCGGCGACCGCGACCAGGCCGACGGCGATGAACAGGGCGATCACCGCGACCTTGACCCACACCACCCAGAACTCCATCTCGCCGTAGGCGCGCACGGAGACGAGGTTGACGGCGGTCACCGTGCCGAGCATCACCAGGGCGACCAGCCAGACCGGGAGGGCCGGGAGCCAGCCGTGCACGATCTGCCCGGCCGCGATGGACTCGATGCACATGCCCAGCGGCCAGCCGACCCAGTAGATCCAGCCGCTGGCGAACCCGGCCCAGCGGCCGAACGCCAGTCGGCCGTACACCGCGAAGGCGCCGGTGTCGGGGCGGGTCACGGACATCTCGGCGAGCATCCGCATGACGACCACGACGATGGCGGCCGTCAGGCCGTAGGCGATCAGGACGCCCGGGCCCGCCTGCTGGATGCTCACGCCCGAGCCGACGAACAGCCCGGCGCCGACCGCTCCGCCGATGCTGATCATGGTCATGTGGCGGCTGAGCAGGCTCCGCGACAGCTGCGGCCCGCCGCCCGCCGCGCCGGTCTGCCCGACCGTGCGGTCCTGCCCGGCCGCGACGGTACCGGCGCCCGCGGTTCCCTTGGTATCGCTCACGACTGCGGCTCCACTCTCGGTTGGGCGTCCGCCTGGGCGTTCACCCGGCCGTCCGTCTGGGCGTTCACCTGGGCCAGCAGCGCGCGGAACAGCGGCAGCCGCAGCTCGGAGTCGGGTTCGAGCGCCTCCGGGTGCCACTGGACGCCGACGGTCCAGGCCGCCTGCGGGTCGCCGGACGCCTCGACGGCTTCCACGCACCCGTCGTCGGCGCGGGCCGACACCCGCAGTCCGTCGCCCACCCGGTCGACCGCCTGGTGGTGCCCGGAGGCCACCGGGATCCGGCCTCGCCCGAACGCCTCGGCCACCGCGCTGTCGGCCGACAGCGCGACGTCGTGGACGGCCCACTCGACGCCGGGCTCCGGGTTGTGCGTGACCGGGGTCGGCGCCATGTCGACGTGGAGGCTCCCCCCGCGGAGGATGTTGAGCAGCTGCATGCCGCGGCAGATCCCGAGCATCGGCCGCCGGTGCTCCAGGGCGTACCGGACCACCGCGGCGTCCAGCCCGTCCTGTACGGGGTTGACGTCGTACAGCGACGGGTGGTCGGAGTCGGCACCGTACAGGGCCGGGTCGACGTCCCCTCCGCCGGGCACCACGAAGCCGGCGCAGCCGGCGAGCCGCTCGTCCAGCGGGCTGTCCGCGGAGTCCGGCTGCAGCAGGACGGGCTCGGCGCCGGCGGCCCGGACCAGGCCGACGACCTCGTCGAAGATGCGGTTCGCCTCGCCGATCCGCACGTCGGCGTCCGGGGCGTCGCCGTCGCTGAGGCGTACGGGTATCCCGATGAGGGGTGCCGGGTGGTCGGTGACGCTCATAGGCTCTCCTGTTGAACGGCTTGCGGATGAGATGCGAAATCTAGAAGATAGATTTCATGGATGGCAAGGGGTGGACTCAACACATCGAGCCGGTGCGTTCTGCGGGGGCCGCGGAGGCCATCGCCCGCCGGCTCGGCGAACTGATCGGCGCGCGGATCCTCGTCGGGGGTGACCGCCTACCGCCGGAGAAGACCCTGGCCGAGCTGTTCGGGGTCGCCGTGATGACGGTCCGCCACTCGATGGCGGTGCTGCGCGAGGACGGCCTGATCGAGACGCGGCGCGGCCACGGCGCCGGCACCTACGTCGTCCCCGACATCCTCACCCGCATCGGCGAACTGACCGCCCTCCACCCGTACACGCTCGCCGACATCGAGGAGCTGACGGCCTGGCGGATCGCCGTGTCCGGAGAGGCCTCCGCCCGGGCCGCCCGGCAGGCCTCCGAAGCGGGACTGGCCCGGATGCGCGAGCTGGAGGCCACCGCCGACGCGGCCCTCGCCGACGCGGAGGCCTACCGCACGGCGGACGCCGGACTCCACCTGCACATCGCCGAACTCTCCGGCTCCAAGCGCCTGTTGGAGGCCGAGCAGGGGATCCAGCACGAGCTGACCCGGCTGCTCGCCAACCACCCCGGCGGCACCGAGGCCCGCAGCACCCCCGACCAGCGCCACCGCGCCCTCGCCGCCGCGATCGAGGACCGCGACCCGGCCCGGGCCCGCGAACAGTTCACCGTCCACGCCGAGGCCACCGCGGACCTCTTCCTCCCCTTCGTCCAGCAGCCGCCCCGCCCCGCCTGACGGACCGGCGAACGCCGCCCGGTACCCAGGTGCGCGTGCCGCCGCCCCGGCCGTCGGTCGGGGCGGCGGCACCGGTCACCAGGTGACGGGCAGCGCGTGGAGACCGTAGACCTCGTTGTTGACCCGGTAGGCGACGTCCTCGGCCGGGCACGCGAGGGCGAGCCCGGGCAGCCGCCGCAGCAGCGCGGGCACCGCGACCCGCAGTTCGACGCGGGCCAGCGGTGCGCCGAGGCAGCGGTGCGGGCCGTGCCCGAAGGCCACGTGCGACACGGGCACGCGTCCGATGTCGAAGCGCTCCATCCCGGCGCCGAGCGCCGGGTCGCGGTTGGCCACGGGCAGTTGGCAGACGACCTGGTCACCGGCCTTGATCGGCACACCGCCGACCTCGGTGTCACGCCGCGCCGTCCGGGCCAGCGCGGTGCTGGACACCGACAGGTAGCGCAGCAGCTCCTCGACGGCGGTGTCGATCACCGGATCGTCCTCGGCGGCGGCGCGCAGCCGGGCGGCCTGTTCCGGGTGCGACAGCAGAGCCAGCACGCCCAGGCCGATCGTGTTGGACACGGTGACGTGGCCGGCGAGCAGCAGCAGCTCGCAGACACCGACCAGTTCGGAGTCCGACACCGCACCGCCGTGCTCCCGGACGAGCATGCCGATCATCCCGTCATCCGGGCTGCGCCGTTTCTCCGCGACCAGGGAGGCCATGTACGCGTGCGACTCCCGGCCGGCCGCGAGCCGTTCCTCCATCGGCAGTCCGAGGTCCAGCGTGGTGCGGGACCAGCGGTGGAACTGCCCCTGGTCGGGGTCGGGAACGCCGAGCAACGCGCAGATCACCCCGAGGGGCAGCGGCAGGGCGAAGTCGTCCATCAGGTCCGCCGAGCGCCCCCGCGACTCCATGGCGTCGATCAGCTCGTCGGCCAGGGTGCGGATCATCGGCTCCAGTGAGCGGATCCGCTTCCCGGTGAACTCCGGCGTCAGGACCCGGCGCAGCCGCGTGTGCTCCGGCGCGTCCATGTTGAGGAGCTCGTTCGGCAGGACCGGAGCGCGTTCCGGGTCGTACATCGCGAACGTCTCCTGGTCGGCCAGCACGCGCCGCACGTCGGCGTGCCGGGTGACGAGCCAGTACTCGCCGACCCGGTGCAGCCAGAAGTCCCGGACCCGCCGGACCGGCTCCCCCCGCTGGGCCTCGCTCAGCGCCGGGCCCGGGCCGAGCCCGTCGCGACGGTAGAAGATCGAGACCGGCGGCGCTTCCTGCTCACTCATGGACCCTCCCGAGACCACCCGATATCCACTCCCGATACCCAGGTGCTCGCGCCGCCGCGCGCTTCGGCGCCGATCCCGTGCGGCGTGCGGGCGCGCGCGGGCCTCGTGCGCGCGCCCTCTTTCGAGCCGGAGCCGCCCCCTGCGCCGCGCGGTCCCCCCGCGCTCCGGTCAGTGCCGCCCGGTCTCCGGCGTTCCGGTCAGCGCCGCCCGTCCCACAGGAGCCGTTCGGGCCGGGCCGGGTCCTGGCGGACGGCGGGCGCGGTGGCGTCCAGGAACATGACGGACCGGCCGGGCAGGTAGGCGGGCCAGGACGGCAGGTGGCCGTCGGTGGGGCGGCCGTGGCGGGCGAAGGACGTCCAGGCGCCGCGGATCCGGTCGGACAGCAGCGGATGGGTCGACGGGTCCGTCAGCGGGTCGTGCGGGTTCCCGAACACGGAGCCGAGCTCGGCCATGTGGCAGGCGCCGAGGGCGCCGTCCAGGACCGGGGAGGGCTGGGTGTACTCGTAGACGTAGGTGTCCGCGCCGTGGGCGGCGCGGCCCTCCTCGGACCTGACCGTGACGGGTGCCGGCTATGACGTTGCTCATCGGGACGTCCGGTTTCGGAAGGGTTTCGGGAGGTTCGGGCCGTAGGAGCCTTCCTCCTGCGCGGCACGGCCGCAACCGAATTCCCACTGCCCGCCCCGCCGGGCCACCCCTCACCGGGCGCGGGTGTCAGAAGCCGGAGAGCGCGTCCAGCAGGTCCTGGAGCAGGGCATCGTCGATGGGCGTGCGGTGGGCGAGCTTGTTGCGGGCCCGCCGGAGCGTGCGCAGCCGGGCGAACTGGACCTCGGTCAGGGTGATGTCCCGGTGCACCGCCGCGTCGTAGAGCTCACCGAGTTCCATGGATGCCGCATCCGCCGACGAGCCGTTGGCGTCGCGCAGGGACCGCCGGACATAGGTGTCGACGAGTCGGGTGACACCGCGCACCGCTATGCGTGGAAGCAGCTCGACGAAGCCGAGGCGGGCGTCGTCGATGAGCGGCAGCAGGACGCGGTTCTGGGCCTGCCAGACCAGCTTGTCGAGTTCCGTGCCACCGGAGCTCCTCGCACCGGCGCGGGGGCTGTGCCGGACCTGCCCCTCCCAGCTGTCGACCAGCCCGGCCGACCAGCGTTCACGCAGGCCGTTCTCGGGGAGCGGCGCGTACGCCGCTCCGGGCGTGGCCTGCCCCTGGGCGCCCTGCTCGACGGCGGTGTCCACGGGGCAGCACGCACGGAGGGCGGAGGCCAGGTCGCCGGTCCTGCCGTTCCAGGCCCTGGCGAGCTCCACCGCCAGTCCCAGATCCGGCCCGGCCGTCTGGACCACGGTCTCGCGGCGCAGGGCGTGCCGGATGAGCTTGGCCGGCGTCATGCGGTCGTGGGCCTGTCCGAAGCCCGTGTGCGGGATCGCGTCCGCGACCACGGTGGCCGTGTCGAGGTGGTTCCAGACCCCCCACCACCAGTGCGGCCTCGACACCGTTCCGTCGAGCAGCCCCATGGTGTCCGCCTCCAGGTCCTGGAGGCGGGAAGCCACCAGGAGGCGCGGGCGATCGCTCGGCTTGAGGCCGGCCTCCTTCACGGCGGCCTGGAAACGTCGTACCAGCCGCGAGACCGCGTGCGGGTCCGCCTCGGCCCAGGCCCGGACGACGAGCACGGGCGTACGGCCGTCCGCGCCGCCGACCAGCCCGGAGACCAGGTCCCCGTCCAGGCCGAGGCTGCGGGCCAGGCGCGCGGCGACGTCGGTGTCCGGGCCGTCGGACGACCGGTCGTCGGGGGTGGGGGCCGGCGGCAGGCCGTCGGACGCCCGGTGGCCGCCACCGCCGACAGCCCCGAACGCGTCCCAGTCCCCGAAGCCGTCGTCGACGTCGAAGAAACCGTCGTCGACGTCGAAGGCGTCCTCGAAGCGGTGATCGCCCGGTTCGCCCCCGCTGCCGAGCGGCTCCCAGGAACCCCACGGCTCCGGCGGGTCCGCGGCCGGAGCCGGGCGCGGACCCGGCTCCCGGCCGGGAACGTCCACGACGTCGTCCAGGCCGTGGATCACCTGCTCCACGGCCCGGTCGGCGCGGCCCGACTCCACCTCGGCGTCCGGGAACAGCCAGACGCAGCTCAGCCCGGCGCGCAGGTCGGCGAGCACCCCGGCACAGTGGCGCCGTGCGCCCGGCAGGTACCGGACCGCCTCCGCGGACAGCGCGCCGGCCGGATCGACGAGCTCGGTCACACCGCCCCACCCTGCGCGCCCGCCACGGTCTTGAGTGCGCGGAAGGTGACGCTGTCGACGGTGAGGACCTCGCCGTCGTCGTCGAGGACCCCGAGGGCCTCCAGGTCCGCCAGCAGCGCCTCGGCCTCGTCCAGGTCGTCGTCGAGCACGACGGCCAGGTCCTGCGGGATGGTGTGGGCCCTTCCCTGCCGGTGCTCCTCCGGGCTGAACATGTCGGCCCAGCCGGCCATCTGCCCGACCCGGCGGTCGGAGAGGCCGACCCGCCGCAGGTGGTCACGGGCGAACTCCGGGTCGTCCGTCCGGGCCCGGAGGTCGTCGAAGACCGTCTCCCGGGGGGTGCCCTGCAGGTACTGGGCGATGGCCCGCTCGACGAAGCCGGGCCAGCCCCCGGTCACCTCGATCAGGTTGCGACGCTCCTGGACCGAGACGAAGGGCTGCTCCGGCCAGGCCCGCAGGCTGGTCGTGTTCCAGCGCCGCGGCTGCGTCCGGGAAACCTTCGGGAAGTCGGGGCGCAGCGCGGTCAACGGGTCGACGACCACCAGCGCGCGCCGGCGCGGGATCTCCTTGCCCTCCTCCTCCGACACCGAGGCGTACTTGGCGAGCCGCTCGACGTCGGCCCGCACCCGCGCCACCGGAACGCCCCGCAGGTCGACGAAGAGCAGGTGCGGGGAGCGCTCCCGGGCCCACTTGGTGACCGTCTGGGTCAGCTCCGCGGGCGCCACGGGCACCACCTGACACGCTCGTCCGACGTGCTGCTCCGCGGCCCTGGCCAGGGAGCCGGCACCGAGCGCCGCCGTGGCCGTGACCACCGCCGTGCGCCGGAACAGCGCGTCGTGCCACTGCTCGTCCGTCAACGGGCTCATCCGCATGACCCGCTTGCGGTCGACGCCGATGGACCGGCGGGCGACGCGCGGGTTGTAGTCGTACTTCTGGGTGAACTCGCTGGTGCGCAGCTCCGCTTTCAGCTCGTCACGGGTGCCGAGCATGTTGACGAGGTTCGGGCTGCGCATGACGAAGCTGTTGCTCCGGCCGGGGAGCGGGAGGACCAGGCCGAGGCCCTCCATCTCCACCAGGTCGGTCCTGACCTCGTCCACGCCGTTCTGCTCCGGGAACCCGTCCGGCCAGACCCGGTGCGCCTCCTCCTGGAGCTCCTGGGGCGTGTAGCCGCGGGCGTAGCCGTCCGTGAGGCTGCGCAGGGCCAGGATCAGCGTCAGGACCCGGTACCTGTCCTCCAGGTCGATGGTCAGGCGGAGCCGGTCCCGGATCTTGTCCCGGATGCCTCCGTTCTCGACGACCTTCTGCACGTCGGCGTTGGTGATCCGGGGGCGCCCGCCCTCCGCGGACAGGGAGCGGCCCTGCATCTCCTCGACCAGCCCCTCGCAGACGATCTGCACGAGGTTGGCCTGGTTGTTGGTCAGGGCCAGGATGCTCCAGACCAGATCGGGGTTCTCGAAGAAGAGTCCGGCCGCGGCCAGCGGCTCGACGACCAGGTCGATCGCGGCCTTCGCGCGCAGCGGACCGACCAGGACCGGTTCGCCGCCGTGCCCGGTGATGGAGTTGGTGAGCCGGTTGTAGCGCTGCACCTGGTGCAGGCCCGCGAACACGATCTTGAAGCGGCGCTCGGTGTCGGCCATCAGCTTCATCAGGCCGGTGAGGGTCCGGAAGGTCGACTGCGCCCCCGCCGTCTCGACCGGCCGGGCGTCCGCGTTGAGGAAGGCGTCCGCCTCGTCGGCGAGGAAGAGGATACGGCGCTCCTCGCTCGCGTTCAGCCACTGCTGGACCTGGTCGCCGATGGCGGTGGGGGCAGCGTGCTCCGAGACGCTGCGGTCGAGCACCCCGGCGGCCTTCAGCTGCTGCGCCAGCACGCCCCAGATCTCCTGCGGAAGCCGGCTGAGCCCGATCTCGGCGAACCGGAGGTCGGTGTAGACCGCGACCTGGTTGCCGCCGTGCCCGGACCGGAAGCTGTCGGCCACCTGCTGGAGCAGCGAGGACTTGCCCAGCTGCCGCCCGCCGTAGAGGAAGAGGCCGCCCTCGCGGGCCATGATCGTGCGCTTCTCGTGGTCGCGGCCCTTGAACACCTCGGCGGCGACCTGACCGGCCCGGAAGGGCTCGTACGGCCGGTACGCGGCCCACGGCAGCGTCACCCGCTGCACCGCGCGGAAGGATCGGGCCTCACCGGCGGCGATCCAGCCGAACACCGCCGGGTCGACGACGATCGCCTGCTGCGGCTTCTGGTGGGAGGCCTGGGCGAGCCGCCGGCGCCCGCCGATGCCGAGCGGCTGCAGGTAGAGGATGATGTTGGCGCCGAGCGCGGACTCGGGCAGGTGACGCAGCAGGGCGTCGGCGCCGACCTCCTCGGTGCCGACGAGGAGGACCCGGTAGACGCCCTTGGCACGGGAGCCGATCAGGGACACGTAGCCCGGGACGTTGTCGCTGATCTCCGCGGTGATCGAGAGCGTCATCACCTGCCAGTCCTTGCGGTCCTGGTCCACCAGCCGGACCGGGCCCTTGACGCTCAGGCCGAGCATCCGCAACACGCTGGGGACGTGCTTCTGGAAGGAGTTGCGGCGCTCGTTCAACCGTCCGAGCGCCTCCCAGGCCGCCAGGGCCGCCGTGACCGCGTCGGTCTCCGCCTGTCCGGAGCGCCCGCGCGCGTAGTGGTCGAACCACCAGCGCGCGTCGGCTCCGGTGCTGCCGGCCTTGGGCGAGTCCGGGTGGCGCACGCCCTCCAGGAAGGCCGCCAGCTCGGTGCCGGTCTCGACGACCTGCTCCGGGATGCGGTCGCCCTTGCGGGCGAAGGTGAGCAGTTCCTCGGCGGTGGCGACGTCGCCGCGGTCGATCAGCGCGCTGATCCGGGCGAGGTCCGCCGCTTCGAGCTTCAGCTCGACCAGTTGCTCGCGCAGCTGGTCCGTCTTCTCCACCATCCGGTCCTTCAGCTGGGAGACGACGTCCCGCACCCGTTCCAGCAGCGGACGGAACCGCAGGCTGCGGTCCGAGGTCTTGAGGTCGAGGAGCTGGGCCGCCAGATGGCTCTCCTGCTCGGGGGTGAGCAGGTTCTGCAGGCGGACCTGCGCGAAGAGGTTGTCGGCCTGGCGCAGGGCCGCGTCGGCCCGCTCCCGCCAATGGGCCTCGGCGTCGCCGAGCCTGCGCCGCCACGCGTCCAGCTGGTTCGCCTCGGGCGCGGCGACGGTGCCCAGCCGGCCCGCCGCCGCCAGGTCGAGCAGTCGCCCGGCGATGTGCAGGTCACCGCGGTCGAGGTGGGCGGCGAAGGCCTTCCCCGGGTCGGCGGGCCGCACGAGCTCCAGCAGCGCGTCCAGGGAGTCCGCGGCGCCGAGGTCGGGCGTGTCCTGGCCGTCGGCCGCCGCGGTCCAGGCCAGGCGGGGCAGGACGAGCAGCACGTCGGTGCCGGGCAGGCCGGGCAGGGCCCGTGAGACGCCCCGGGAGTCTCCGGTGCCGATCCAGTCGAGCAGCAGCCGGACCGCCTCGCCGCCGGGGCCCGGCAGCGGTGCCGCCTGCCGCGCCGCCCGCAGCGCCGCGACCAGCTCGCTTCCGAGCCGCCGGCTGTCGCCGCGCGGCGGCATCTCGGCGACCTGGACCGCCTCGCGCAGCAGCGCCATCACCTCCCCGATGCGCCCTCGGAGTTGGTCCAGGGCGGTGGCGATGATCTTGGTCTTCCGCTGGTTGGGCGAACTGACCCGGCGCGTCGCCTCCCTGATGATCCGATCGATCGCGTCGTGTTCCCCGTAGGTGTTCTCCAGGTCCTGACGGAGCTCTTCGGAGGTGGCGCCGCCCGCCGACCACGCCACGATCAGGTTGAGGGTGTGCCCCAGCTCCGCGTCGTCCTTGAGCAGGGTCTGGAGCACCCGCGACGCGAGCTGGTACGCCACCTTGCTGGTCCCCAGACGGGCCTTGAGGGCCTGCGCCCGGTCACGCAGGTCCGCCGGGTCGACGGTGTCGTCCTGCCCGAGCCGGACCTCGTCGCCCGGCTGGACGGACACCCCCCTGCGGATCTCCAGGGCCAGCGTCCGGAAGAGCTCGTTCCAGACCTCGGGCAGGCCCGGGAGCTGGGCGAAGTCGTTGACGATCGGCAGCGCCCACCCCGCCTGCAGTCCGCTGCGCACCGCGGCGGCCAGCGCGATGAGGTAGCCGTCGCGGTCCTCCGCGGTCGGCAGCGCCCCGTCCTCGACGCCGATCTGCAGGGCTATCGCGGCCTGCTGCCCGGGGACCAGCCCGAACGCCGACGTGGCGAAGGCCAGGGACTGGCGCCGCTCCCGGCGCTCCCGGGCGGCCGTGGTCAGCCAGTACGCCTCGGCCAGCCGGCCCTCGGAGATCAGCTGCGCGACCGGGGAGGGGCCGGCACCGGTCCGCGTCCAGACGTCGGTCGGCTCGGCGGTCGGCTCGGCGGTCGGCTCGGCGGTCGGCTCGGCGGTCGGCTCGACGGTCACCGGTGCCGCGACCGGCTCGGCGGCCTTCGGCTCGGCCTCGGGCGAGGTCTGCTTCGGGATGCCGAGCGGGTGGACGGCGCGCTTCTCCACCAACTGCTCGGGCACGACCGGCGGTTCACCGATCGCGACCGTGGCGGTGGTGGCGGGCCCGACTCGGCTGTCGGACTCGGCCGCGGTCCGCGGGGACACGGACGGCTCCGTCGGTACGGTCTCCGGGGCCTCGCCGGCCGGCGCCGGCTCGGATCCGGTCGCGCCGTCGCCCGCCGTGGGCTCCGCCGGTACGGTCTCCTGGACCGCGAACTCCTCCTCGGGGACCGGCGTGTCGAGGGTGTCGACGGGCTGCTCGGACGCCTCGACCGCGACCTCCGGCGGCTGCGCTTCGCGCTCGATCGCGGCCGGGACGGCATCCGCCTCCGCCTCCGCACCGGCCGGGGACGGCAGTTCCTCGCCCGCGGCCTCGGCCGCCCCGTCCGGCCCGGCGGACTCCTCGGGGCGGGTGACGTCGGCCGGGCCGGGCACCGGCTGCCGTTCCGTGACCGACCGCAGCTCCCGGAGCCGGGTGTCGATGGCGTCGATCTCCACCTGCAGCGCACTCCGCACGCCCGCGTAGTTCACCGTGGCCACCATGGCGACGAGGTCCGCACGCTCGGCCTCCGCCGCCGCGATCTCCTCGACGACCTTCGCCGAGCGGACGTCCGCCAGGATCCGGTCGAGGTCGTCATGGGTCTGCGCGGCCGTCCACCGGACGTCGGCGCCGAGTCCGAGCGCCAACTCGGCCGTGGCAGCCCGCCGGTCGTACCAGGCGTCCACCGCCGCGGACAGGCCGGCGTCCCGATTCCCCGCTCCCCGGCGGACGTCCACCGCGAGGCTCTCCAGCCGCCCGGCCAGCGCCTCGCCTTCCCTGCGCAGGCGGTGCGCAGCGGCTTCGAGCTGCCCCGCCAGGTCGTCAGACACCAAGTTCTCCCCGTCTGCGGCTTCGGATCGTGTGCTGTGCGGGTCGCCGCACTGGTCCTCCTGCGCGGCCGCGCCGAACCCGGGCGGCTCCGTCCTGCTCGCGCGCCGGCGTTTCGGCTCGGGCCAGTCGGCCGGCGTGACAGCGGCCTCCCACAGTGCGTCCCAGTGCTCCAGGACCCGGCCGCGCTCGGGCATGTCCTCGTCGGCCAGCGGATACCAGTGGAGGGCGAGGCAGGCGAGCGACGGTGGCAGGCTCGTCAACACCGCCGTCAGGCACTCGGTGCCCACGCTCCGTAAGCCCTGCTTCGTGAAGCCGCGCTGACGGGCCATCTGGTCGGCCACCTCGTGGCCGACCGCGGCTATGTGCAGGAGCAGGTCCATGGGCGCCTTGGCGACCCAGGAACGCATGCCCGCGGCGTTCGCGCCGGCCTGCCGGGTCGGTTCGCCCCGGTACGCGAAGGGGTGGCCGTGCACGACGGCGACGAAGGCGAGCAGGTGCTGAAGGGCATCCGGCGGCTGACTGGAGAGCCAACGGCGAAGTTCGGGAGCTGGCGGCACGCCCGCCATCCTCACACGCTCCCGAGCTCGTCCGCAGGGGAATCGGCCAGTTCAGCACTCCCTCTCGGCTTTCAAACATCGGATTGACGAGAGGTCGTACACAACCCGGGCGGCGGGTCAACCGGGGACGGGCCCCGGGCGGCGGGTCAGGTGCGGGCGGCGCGGCGGATGATGAGCATGTCCTGGGTGTGGCCGATGGCGTAGCCGCCGGCAGGGAGGGCGAAGTGCTCCTGGACGTAGGCGGTGAGGGCCGTGCGGGAGGGGCGGGGGTCGAGGGTGGCCAGGTCGGCGACGTTGACCATGAACTCGGCGACGTCCACCGCCTCGGCGAGGTGGGGCGTGCGGTAGTGGAGGTCGAGGGTTTCGAGGTCGTAGTCGTGCTCCGGGTGCCGCTCGCGCAGGCGGTCGGCGAGCGGGCCGAGGTCGTAGCGGACGCCGGTGAAGTGCGCGGCCATCCGCATGCAGGGGCTCTCCGGGTTCTGGAGCACCACCAGGAGGGTGCCGCCGAATGCCGTCCAGTCCAGGGCGCGGGTGACGGTGCCGAGCCAGTGCGCCTCGGGCACGTAGTAGAGCACGTGCGAGAGGTGGACGAGGTCGGCCTGCTCGGGCGGGTGCGCCCGGTCGAGCGGCTCCGGGAGGACCAGGGCGTCGGGGCAGGCCGTGCGGAGTTTCTCGCGCATCGCGGCGCTGGGTTCCACCGCGATCGTGCGGTCGAAGGAGCGGCTCAGGTGGGCGGTGGTGCGGCCGTCGCCCGCGCCGAGGTCCAGCAGGACCCGGCGGTGTGGCAGGGCGGCCGCGATCTCGCCCAGCCGGGCGTGGGTGATCGGCTTCTCGTCGGTGCCGGCCAGGAAGAGTTCGAACGCCCGGCGGTAGTCGGCGCTCGCCACGTCCAGCACCCGGACCGGATCCGCGTCCCTCGTCCTGGTCTCCACTGTCGGCCTCCCCTGTTGACGGCGTGTCGGGTCGCGCCATTGCACCGCGGGGGTGTGGCGCGGGGGTGCAGTGACGTTCCTGCCCGCGTGTCGTCCGGGTTCCGCCGCCAGGCCCTCCCCCCGGCGACCGGCCCGGCCCCCGGTTAATCGGTGGCCGGGGCCTCGCGGCCGCTCCTACAGTGTCCGCCGGATCAAGAACGCCCAGGGAGCCGGACATGCGTGTGCACTACCCCCGGACGCCGCATCTGCCCTGGTCACCGGGCGCCGCGGCGGACGACGTACGGACCGGGGACCTGTCCGCACTGACCGGCGCCGAGGTCGTCGTCACCGAGAAGCTGGACGGCGAGAACACCACCCTCTACCGCGACGGCCTGCACGCCCGCTCGCTGGACTCCGCCCACCACCCCTCTCGCGCCTGGGTCAAGGGCCTCCAGGGCCGGATCGCCCCGCGCATCCCGGACGGCTGGCGGATCTGCGGCGAGAACCTGTTCGCCCGGCACTCGATCCCGTACACCGACCTGGAGAGCTGGTTCTACGGCTTCTCGGTCTGGACGGGCGCGACGGGCGGAGCGGGCAGGGCAGGCGCCACCGGCGGGCCCGACGGCCGGGACCACTGCCTGGACTGGGACGACACCGTCCGCTTCCTGCGCCGCCTCGGCATCCCCACCCCCCGGGTGCTGTGGCGCGGCCGCTACGACGAACGGGCCCTGCACGCCCTGCGGTTGGACCTCGACCACCAGGAGGGGTACGTGGTGCGGACCGTCCGGGGCTTCCCCCGGGCCGAGTTCGGCGAGCGGGTCGCCAAGTGGGTGCGCCCGCGGCACGTGCGCACCGACACCCACTGGATGCACGCCGCGGTGGTGGAGAACGGGCTCGGCCCGGGCGCCGCGCTCTGGGCCGTACGGTCCGGTGCGCTGCCCGAACCCCCCGCCCTCGCAGCCGCCCTGGGGATCCCTGAACTCACCTTCCCGCCCGAGGAGTTGGCCCAGGTGTCGGCCCGGCTGGACGAACTGGGCCGGGGCGGCGACGCCCGGCTGGCCGGTGTGCTCGCCACCGCGCTGCGCACCGCCCCCCGCCAGTCGCTGGCCCCTCGGCTGGCCGGACCGCTCGGCCTGCCGCTGGCCCGGCGGGTCGCCGACCTCGTCGGGCTGCACCCGGCCCTCCAGCGGCCCTACCCGGACGAGGAGCGCCGCGCCGGGCTGGTCAGGCTCTCGGCCGCCGCCGACCTCGGGGTACTGCACGCCGTCGCCGCGACCGCCGCCCCCGGCCGGGCGGAGCGCGAGCTGGTCGCCTGGTCGGCGCTGTACGCCGAGGACGCCGGGCTGCTCGGCCAGGCGCCGCTCGCCCCGCTGCGGGCCGGCCTGCGCGAGGCGCTGGCCGGCCTGGACCGCGACGCCGCCGACCGCTGCTGGGCCCAGGCCCGCGAGGCGTACGCCCTGGGCCGGATCGCCACCGCCGAGGAGGCCGTGGCGGCCACCTGGCGCTGGCGCGACGGCCGCTTCCCCCGGCTGGTCCACCTCTGCGGCCCCTCCGGCAGCGGCAAGAGCAGCTTCGCCGCCGGGCTCGGCGGCGTGGCCGCCCGGATCAGCCTGGACGACCTGCGTGCCGCCCGGGGCTCGCGCGCCGACCAGCGCGACAACGCCGAGGTGCTGCGCGTCGGGCTGGCCCGACTGGAGGCCGCCCTGGTCCCCGGCGGCCCCACCGGGCCCACCGCCGTCTGGGACGCCACCTCGCTCAACCGACAGCAGCGCTCCCTCGTCCACGCCGTCGCCCAACGCCGCGACGCCCTGGTCACCCAGGTCGTGCCGGTGGTCGGCGCGGACGAGCTGCTGCGCCGCAACGCCGTCCGGCCGCACCCGGTGCCCGCCGAGGTGCTCGCCTCGCAGCTGCACCGCTACGGCCCGCCGTACCCCGGCCAGGCGCACCGCACCTGGTACGTCGGCCCCGGTGGCACGGTGGAGGACACGGCGGGCACGATCGACGAGCAGGAGGACTGATGCGCCCCATCGAACAGATCTGCCAGCGCATCCGCTGGGACGCCCGCTTCGACCCGGCCCGGTTCACCCTGGGCGTACGCCAGCGCGACGACCGCACCGAGCGCGTCCCGCTGGAGGCCTTCACCGCCTCCGGCGAGATCCCCTGGCACCGGGTGCACTGGGTCGAGGCGGACGGCGTACGGGTCTGGGACCGCGCCTCGGGCGTCGACCTGCTCGACCGCACCGAGGCCGGGCGCCGCACCGACCCGCCCCGGCTGCCCGCGCCCTTCTTCACCGCGACCACCCCGTACGCCTGGCACCCGGACGGCGGCTGGCGGCCCGCGGAGGCCGGTCCGCGGGCCCCGACGGCCGCCGGCCTGCGCGTGGTCACCTGGAACACCCTCTGGGACCGCTACGACACCGACCGCATCGCCACCGCCCGCCGCAGGCCCCTGCTGCTCGCCGCGCTGGCGGCCGCCGACGCCGACGTCATCGCCCTCCAGGAGGTCGAGCCCGCCCTGGTCACGCTGCTGCTGGCGGCGCCCTGGGTCCGCGCCGGGTACACCCTGGGCGCCGACCCGCTGGGGCCCGAGGTCGACGACCACGGCCTGCTGCTGCTCAGCCGGCTGCCGGTGCTGGCGGCCGGACGGCACGCGCTGGGCCCGCACAAGGCCGTCACCGCCCTCTCGGTACGGACCGCCGGCGGACCGCTGACCGTCGCCGCCGTCCACCTCAGCAGCGACCACTCACCGGACGGCGCCGGCCGGCGCCGGGCCGAACTCACCCGACTGGCCGAGGGCTCGGCCGGGGTCGAGGGCGAGCTGCTGCTACTCGGGGACTTCAACGACGCCCGCTCCGACGCGTCGGGACCGGCCGCCGCGCTCGGCCTGCGGGACGCCTGGACCGAGGTGCGCGGGCCCGCCGACGACACCCCGACCTTCGACCCGACGGCCAACCCGCTCGCCGCGGTCTCCTCGCTGACCGGCCGGCCGGGCCGCCTGGACCGCGTCCTGCACCGCGGCGACGGCACCCACGCCACCGCCGCCGTCCTGCTCGGCGACCGCCCGACCGAGGACGGGCTCCTCCCCTCCGACCACTACGGCGTGGCCGTCGACCTCGTGCTCGACGTACTCGACGTACTCGACGGCGAGGGCTCGGCCGGCCGCTCACCGGGCGTCCTGGACGCGGCGCCCACCGCCCGCACCGCCGTCGCCTGGCTGCCGCCCGAGGAGCTGTGGCCACCGATCCAGCGGCTGCGCGAGGCGTACGACCCGCAGCTGCGCCGCTGGCCCCCGCACGTCAACCTGCTGTTCGGCTTCGTCCCGGAGGCCGAGTTCGACCGCGCCCTGCCGCTGCTGGGCGCGGCGGCCGCCGAGGTGGCGCCGTTCACCGCGCGACTGGAGGGCGTGCACACCTTCGGGCACCGCGAGGACGCCACCGTCTGGCTGGACCCGGCCGCCGCGTCCCCCGCCCCGTGGGCGGCGCTGCGGCACGCGCTGGAGCGGCGCTTCCCCCGTTGCCGCGGCCGGGTGGGGGGCTTCACCCCGCATCTGACCCTCGGGCGCAGCGAGGACCCGCAGCGCGCGGCCGCCGACTGCGCGGCCCGGCTCACCGCGGTCCCGGCCCGGGTCGGCGAGTTGGTGGTGCTCTCCCGTCGGGGCGCCGAGCCGATGCGGCCGCGCGCGGTGGTCTCGCTGGGGACGGGCGAGGTGCGGACGGTGCCCGAGCAGCCGATCGCCTCGCCCGCCCCGGAGTCGGCCCGACACACCGACACCGCCCGGGCGTTGGCCCGGCGCGTCGCGGCGGCCCTGCCGGAGGGCGTGGTGCACACGGTCGGCTCCCGGCGGCTGGGCTGCCAGCTCGACGGAGGGGACCTGGACCTGGTGGTCGCGCTGCCCGGCGCCGCCGACCTGCCCGCCGTCCGCGCCCGGGTGGCGGCCGCGCTGCCACAGGCCCGGGGGCTGCGCGAGGTGCGCGGCGCCCGGGTGCCGGGGCTTCGGCTGGCCGCCGACGGCCTGTCGGTCGACCTCGTGGTGGTCTTCACCGGCGCGCTCGATCCGGCCCGAGCCGTCGACCGTCGTGCCGATTTGGGCGAGGCCGAGGCCGTCGCGCTGAGCGCGGTCACGGACGCCGAGGCGATCCTCACGGCGCTCGGCGACCGCCACCCCCGCTTCGTCCGGTTGGCGCGCCAGGTCAAGGCCTGGGCCCGGGCGCGCGGCCTGGACTCCGCGCCCTTCGGTCAACTGCCTTCGCTCGCCTGGTCGGTGCTGACCGCGCGGACCGTCCTGGAGGCGACCGGCGGCCCCGAGGACGACCTCTTCCTGCGCTTCACCGAAACCTGGGCGAGCTGGGACTGGCGCCGGCCGGTCGCCCTCACCGGCGACCCGACGCCTCCCTGCTCGGGCCCGCTCACCGTCCTCACCCCCTCCGCCCCGGTCCGCAGCTGCACCACCCAGGTCGGCGCGGAGCTGCGCGACCTGCTCGCCGAGGAGCTCTACCGCGCCTGGGAACTGACCACCGAGGCCGGTAAGGCCGGTAAGGCAGCCTCCGGTGCGGCCGCCGAAGCCCCCTGGCCGGCCCTGCTCGCCGCTCCCCCGCTGCACCGGCGGCACGCCGCCTGGGCCGTGGTCGGCACCGACGAGGAGTCACTCGGCCTGGTCCGGGGCCGCATCCGCGCCCTGCTGACCGCCCTGGAGGAGGCCGGGGCCACCCGGCTGCACGCCTGGCCCCACCCGTACCGGACCGCCGACGGCCGCGTCCACCTCCCGATCGGCCTCGGCCCCGCCCCGCTCCCCGCCGCCCGGATCGCCCCGCTCGCCAAGGCCTGGTCCCGGCCCCTGCCCGGCGTCCGGGTCGAGTACGTCGACGGCGGCGGCGTCCCCACCCCGACCCGCTGAACCACCGGCCGCCCCCGGCCCGCCGAACCACCGGCCGCCTCGGCCCGCCGGACCCATCCCGATCGCCCGCACGACGCCCGCCCGAGGAACCACACCGACCAGCCGAACCACCCCTTCCCGTCCGGCTCTTCTGGACAATCGCCCGCAAAATTTGCCACGGTGAGGACCAGCGGCCCAGCCATCGATCATGCGGCCGAAGCCCCATGGGAGCTCCCCCGTGCCCTCCGCCGACTTCCCCGCCTTCTACCTCGGGCAGAGCGTCTTCTCCGACCCCGGCGCCCACCTCCCCCGCTACACCGAACTCCCCAAGGATCCGAGCCGACTCGCCCGGATCGCCCGGAACCTGATCATCCATCGGCTCGAAGGCCAACTGTTCCACCACCCCATCCCGGCCGACCGGCTCCACCACGACGCCGAGACGCGCTACCTCGACGACATCCTGGACCTGATCGCCGACCGCGACCCGGCCCCGCTCAGCCACCCCCGGGCGCCGGCCGACCGCTTCGTCGGCGTCTGCCGGGACCTGGCCCTGCTGCACTGCTCCTTCCTCCGCCACGTCGGCGTCCCGGCCCGGCTGCGCTGCGGCTTCGCGGACTACCTCGGCCCGGACGGCTTCCACTGCGACCACGTGGCCACCGAGTACTGGGACGACCGTCGCGGCTGGCTGCTCGCCGACCCTCAGCTGACCGACCCGAAGGTCGCCGCCGCCTGGGAGGTGGACTTCGACCCGATGGACGTCCCGCGCGACCGCTTCCTGGTCGCCGGCCGGGCCTGGCGCACCATCCGCTCCGACCGGGCCGCCGCCGACTCCTTCGGCGTCCACCCGCCCGAGGAGGGCCCGCTCAACGGCGAGTGGTTCGTCGCCCACTCCACCCGGCTCGACCTCGCCGCCCTGAACAAGGTCGAGACCCTCCTCTGGGACACCTGGGGCACCGCCTCCACCAACACGCCCCACGCGCCGTACGACGAGGTGGCCCACCTGACCGTCGGCCCGGTCGACCTCCCCTCCGTCCGCCGCCTCTTCGCCGAGCACGACGCCCTGCGCACCCCGAGGACCGTCCTGTCCCTGGCCCCCTTCAACGGCCCCCGCGAGGTCACCCTGCGCTGACGGCCGCCCCACGCCCTGGATCCGAAAATTTCATTGCGCAATTTTTCTTTCAGATCTATCGTCGAAGCATGCCCGAAGAGCCCCGGCCCGACCGGATCACCGACCTGTCCCGCCTGAAGGCGTTCACCAACCCGCTGCGGATGCAGCTCTACCGCCTGCTCTACGCCGCCGGCAGCGCGACCGCCTCCCAGCTCGCCGAGCAGGTCGACCAGGCGCCGTCCCTGGTCAGTTACCACCTGCGCAAGCTCGCCGAGCAGGGTTTCGTCATCGAGGCGAGCGGCCGGAGCACCGACGGCCGGGAGCGCTGGTGGCAGGTCGCCTCCGAGGAGGGCTGGGGCTTCCGGGAGTCCGAGCTCGCCGGCACGCCCGAGGGCGCCGCCGCCGTCAACGCGGTGACCAAGGGCCTGGTCGACTCCCGTTCCGCCCAGTACCGCGTCTACCTCGACCAGAGCGCCGCCTGGGGCCGGGAGTGGGCGGACGCGGCGTTCAGCTCCGAGTGGATGCTCGATCTCACCGCGCCCGAACTCGCCGAGCTGAACGAGGAGTTGCAGGCCCTCTCGCGCCGCTGGCGGGAGCGTGGCAAGGCCGCGAGGACGGCCGGCGACACCGTCGGCCGCGAGCACGTGTCCGTCCACCTGTACGGGTTCCCCTTCCGCCCCTGACACCGGCGCCGCCGTGTCCCCGACCGCCGGAGTCCCCGATGACCCTCGCGGAACCGACCCTTTCCCGCGCGAGCGCCACACCGCCCGCCCACCGCGACGGCAACGTGCTGCGCTGGCTCGCCGCGTACACCGCCTCCCTGATCGGCGACAGCGTCTACTTCGCCGCCCTCGCCTGGGCCGCCCAGCGGTCCGCCGGGCCCACCGAGGTCGGCCTGGTCATGGCAGCGGGCGCCGCCCCGCGCGCCCTGCTCATGCTCGGCGGCGGCGTCCTGGCCGACCGGCTCGACCCGCGCCGGGTGATCCTCGGCAGCGACGCCCTGCGCTGTCTGCTGATCCTCTCGGTGGCCGCCGCCATCGCGCTGACCACGCCCGCACTCTGGCTGCTGGTCGCGGTGGCGCTGGTCTTCGGTGGCGTGGACGCCCTGTTCGTCCCCGCCGTCGGCGCCCTGCCGCCCCGGATCACCCGCCCCGACCAGCTGGCCAGGGTCACCGGCCTGCGCTCGCTGGCGATGCGCCTCGGCCAGATCGCCGGACCGCCGCTGGGCGGCCTGGCCATGGGCCTGGGCGGCCCGGCCGCCGCCTTCGCGACCGCGGGACTGCTGTTCGCGATCTCGCTGCCGCTGCTGCTCTCCGTGCGGATCAGCCCGCTCGAAGCCCCCTCGAACGACGCGCAACCGAACGACGCGAGCGCCGCCCCACCCCGGCGCGGCACCCCGCGCGCCGAGCTGCTCGACGGGCTGCGCTACATCCGCCGCCACCCCCTGCTCGGCCCGCTGGTCGCCGCCGGAGCCGTCTGCGAACTCGGCCTCACCGGCACCCTCAACGTCGGCATGGTGCTGCTCAACGCCGAGCGCGGCTGGGGCCCGTCCGGCTACGGCTGGATCGTCGGCTGCTTCGGCGCCGGGGCCGCCGCGAGTGCCGCGCTGCTCGCCGTCGTCGGGCGGCTTCCCCGGGCCGGCCTGACCATGGCCGGCACCCTGCTGGCGGGCAGCGTCGGTGCGGCGGCCATGGCGCTGGTGCCGCAGCTGTGGACGGCGGCCGTCCTCGCCGCCCTGGTGGGCTTGGGCGCGGGCGTCTTCGGCAGCCTGGACAACGCCCTGATCCAGACCACCGCCGACCCCGCCTACCTGGGCCGGGTCACCTCCGTCATGATGCTCACCATGGTCGGCCTCGCCCCGCTCAGCTATCCGCTGGTCGGCGCCGCCATCGGTGCCTGGGGCGCCGCCCCGGTCTTCGTCGGCTGCGGCGCCCTCTCCTGCCTCGGCGCCGCGCTGGCCCTCGCCTCCCCGGCGGTCCGCCGCGCCGAGCTCCCGCGCGCCGCCGCCCGCTGAGGTCCCCCGCCGGGCCTGCGCGACGAGCCGGCTACCAGGTGACCGGAAGCGCCTCGACGCCGTAGACCGTCGAGCCCTCGCGGAAGCGGAGGTCGGCCTCGGGGACGGCGAGCCGCAGGGCGGGGAAGCGCCGCAGCAGGGCCGGCAGCGCCACCTTCATTTCCAGCCGGGCCAGTTGCTGCCCGAGGCACTGGTGGGCGCCGAAGCCGAAGGACAGCTGGGCGACCGGGCGGCGGCGCAGGTCGAGGTCGTCCGGGCGCTCGGGGACGAGTTCGGGGTCGCGGTTCGCGGTCAGCGGGGAGAGCAGCACGTGCTCGCCCTCGGCGATCCGGTGCCCGTTGACCTCGACGTCGGCCACGGCGGTGCGCAGCAGCGGTGCGGGGATGGCGAGATGGCGCAGCAGTTCCTCCACGGCCGGGCCGGTGGCCTCGGGGTCGTCGCGCAGCGCGGCGAGCTGCTCCGGGTGGCGGAGCAGGGCCAGCACGCTCAGGGCGAGCATCGTCGCGGTGGTCTCGTGCCCTCCGACCAGCAGGGTGGTACCGAAGCCGACGAGCTCCTCGTCGGTGAGCTCCGCGCCGTGCTGCCGCACCACCTCACCCAGCACGCCGCCCCCGGGCGCGGCCCGGTTGTGGGCGACGATCTCCGCCATGGCCGTGTTCAACTCGGCCGAGGCGGCGACCAGTTGCCCGGCGTCCGCGGTCCCGTCCATGATCACCTGGGAGCAGCGCTGGAACATCGCCCGGGTCCCGTACGGGACGTCGAGCAGTTCGCAGATCGCCAGCGAGGGGATGGGCAGGGCGAAGTCCTCGACCAGGTCGGCGACCGGCCCGCGCTGCGCCATGGCGTCGAGGTGGTCGGCGACGATCGTCTCGATCGCGGGCCGCAGCCGCTCGACCTGACGGACGGTGAAGCTTCCGGTGAGCATCCGACGCAGGCGGCTGTGCTCCTGGCCGCTGTAGGCGGGCAGGAAGCCCGGGTGGTTGAACAGGGTGCGCGGCAGCGAGGGGTCGATGCCGTTGCCCGTCACCAGGCGCTCGTCCGCGAACGCCGCCCGGACGTCGCCGTACCTGGTGATGACGACGGCCTCGATGTCGCCGCGCACCGGGTGGGTCACCCGCAGGCGCGGCAGGCCGTCCTCCTCGCGCATCCGGCGGAGGTCGGGCGACGGGTCGAACGGGCAGGTCCGGTCCCGTTCGGAGGCGACGAAGGACGCCGAGCGGCGGTCGGGCATGGTGCGGGCTCCTCAGCTGGATCGGTCCGGGGAACGCGGGTCGTGGAACGCGGGTCATGGGACGCGGGTCGTGGGACGCGGGTCAGGGAACGGTCGGGCCTCACCCGTGGTAGCGAGTGGAGGCGTGGTGCCAGTCGTAGGCGCCGCGGATGGTGGTCTGCAGCGCCTCGGTGCAGTAGCGCCGCAGCAGGTCGCGTTCGGCCGGGTCGAGGCGGCCGGCCGCCGGGGCGTCGAGCAGGGCCCGATGGGCGCCGGTGAACAGCTCCAGGGCTTCGCTGCGGCGGTGCAGCGCCCGGTCCACCGCCTCCTGCCGGGTGAGGCCGTGTTCCCGTTCCAGGCAGAGCACCAGGTTGTTCTGCTCCCCCTGGGCCGCGTCCTTCTCCAGGGAGACGATGTCGTTGTCGCAGATGATGAAGGTCTTCGTCATCTCGCGCATGACCGACAGGTGCGGCAGCGCGTACAGGTGGTCGGGCAGGACGCAGGAGGACAGCCGCTCGGCGAGGTCGATGACCGGTGCGACCCCGATGGTGTGGCGCCGGACGCGCAGGTAGGTGCTCAGCGGCAGCGGCGCTCCGGACTGTCGGCTGCGCGCCTCGTGGACGTGGTGCTCCAGGTAGGAGGACCAGTGGGCCGCGGACCGCCGGATCCAGTCTTCCGGCATGCCCTGGCAGCTGCGGCGGCGCATGTCGGCGAAGGCGGCGGCCAGCGGCAGCGGTGACGCCTCGCCGGTGACGCCCTCCCGGACGAGTCCGACGAGGTGGCGGACCCGCTCGGGCGAGGCGCCCCACTGTTCGTCGAGCGCGTCGTCGAACAGGAAGTACCAGCTCTGCTGGTCGACGCCGAGGTCCAGTTCGCTCCCGGTCGCGTTCGGATAGAACATGGCCGCGATCAGCGGGAACTGGCCCTTCAGGTGGTGGGCCCGCTCCGCTTCGGTGGACAGGAAACCGAAGGACTCCGGCCAGGCGAGGTGGCGGTCGTGGGCGGTCCGGAAGTCCGGGCTGATCCGGCGCGGGAAGGGAAGGAAGGCGAGGTCCGCGGCCTGGGCCGGCGCCTCCTGGTCCGGGGACAGGGGCTCTGCCGTCGATGTCATGGTGTGGCGCACCTCCGGGAAGGGGACCGGTCGGCCCCGGGGACGGAGCCGGCCGGTCGGAACGGGGCCGGTGGGCCGGTCGGAACGGGACCGGTTCAGCCCGCCGGCCAGGGTGAGACGCGCATGGGCAGCGCGTTGGGCCGGATCAGCGCCTGGACCACCGGCCGGACCCGGTGCCCCGCGACCGGCCGCGGACGCCACCGGGAGACGATCGACCGCAGGACGACCAGCATCTCGGTCATCGCGAAGTGGTCCCCGATGCACTTCCGGTTGCCCAGGGCGAACGGGACGTAGGCGCCCGGCGGCAGGTCCTTCTCGGGGCGGACGAGCCAACGGTCCGGGTCGAACCGCAGCGGGTCGGGGTAGTACGCCGGGTCGCGGTGCATCGTCAGCGCGCTGTAGATCAGCTCGGCCCCGCGCGGGAGGTCGACCCCGCAGACCCGCGCCGGTTCCAGGGCGCGCCGCATGAGCAGCCAGCTGGGCTGGTGCAGCCGGAGCACCTCGCGCAGGAAGCGGTCGGTGAACGGGAGCGTCGCCGGGCCGGGCAGGGCGCCGGCGGGCAGCGCGTCGCACTCGGCCTTCATCCGTTCGGCGAGGTCCCGGCGCCGGCCGAGCTCGTGGAGCGCCCAGGCCAGGGTGGTGGACGTCGTCTCCGCCCCCGCCATCAGCAGGGAGAGCAGTTCGTCGCGGGCTTCCAGGTCGGTCATCCCCTCGGGCTTGCCCGGGGTGCCGGCGAACATGATCGACAGCAGGTCGCCGCGGTCGTCGGGGTCGTGTCGGGCCTGCCGGACGGCGGTGTCCGCGAGTTCGCGCAGCGCCTCGGCGGCGGCCAGGTACCTGCGGTGCCCCAGCGCGGGTGAGGAGGCGATCGGAGCGGGCAGCAGGGTGCCCACGAAGACCCCGCGCATCACCGTGGTCAGGTGCTCGGCGACGCGTTCCCCCAGCTCGGCGACGGCCGTGGCGCCGTCCGGGCGTTCGGTGCTGAACAGCGTCGCCACGAGCATGGCCGTCATCATCCGGCGCAGCACCAGGTCCATGGCGATCACCTCGCCGGTGCGCCAGGCCGACACCTGCTCCTCGGCGAGGTCGGTCATCGTGCCGACGCACGCGGCGATGCTGTCCCGGTGGAAAGCCGGTTGGAGCGCCCGCCGTTGGCGGATGTGGAAATCCCGCTCGGAGGTGATGATGCCGTTGCCGATGAAAGGCCGTGCGACGTCGAACAGCAGCCCTTTGCCGAACTTCCGGCTCTGTGTCAGGAGAACCTCGTGGACGGCCTCCGGCGAGTTCAGGACGAACACCGGGCGATTCCCGAGGAATATCCTGACGATGCCGCCCTGCGCCCTGATCGACTGCAGGAACTCGACCCGTCTGACGGCCAGCTGCGGCAGGTGACCGAGTAGTGGAAAGCGCCCCTGTGCCACGGGCGCCGCCACGGGAGCGGTGGTGGAACGCACAGCCCTGCACCTCCCTGAAGCCTCGGATCGAAAATCCGTCGGACAGTGGAACATTCACTCGCTCGCGGTGCACGGTGATCATCGTTCGCCACCTCCGGAGAGGTCAAGGGACCGGCTGGAATTGCGACTGCCGGGGTGGTTTTGAGCCGAACGGCGTGAATTCCCCCCACCTGTCGAAGGTTTCAGGCCACCCGCACCGGATTGGACCGGGACGCCGCCCGCCCCGGTGGCTAGCCTCCATCACACCGCCCGACCGACCAACGGAGAAATGCCATGCACCCCGAACTCGCCGCCGATCTGGGCCAGTTGCCCGAGGTCCTGGAGGAGGCCCGGCGGCACGCGCTCGCCTTCCTGGCCGGCCTCGACGAGCGGCCCGTGGTCGCCCGGCCCGAACGGCCCGAGGCCGAGCCGACACAGCACCCCACGGCCACCCCGCTCGCCACCGAGGGCGGCGGGGTGCGCGCCGCCCTGGCGGAGTTCGAGCGGCGCTGGGAGCCCCGGCTGTCGGCGAGCGCCGGGCCGCGCTACTTCGGGTTCGTGACGGGCGGGGCGACACCGGCGGCACTCGCCGGCGACTGGCTGACCTCGGCCGTGGACCAGAACTCCAACTCCTCGCTGGATCCGGCCGGTCAGCAGCTGGAACGGGAGACGGTCGGCTGGCTGCGCGAGCTGTTCGGCCTCTCGGCGGCGCACCACGGCACCTTCGTGAGCGGCGCGGCGATGTCGAACACGGTGGGGCTGGCGGTCGCCCGCGAGTGGCTGGGCGAGCGGCTCGGCGTGGATGTCGCCGAGGACGGCGCCGGCGCGCTGGGGCCGGTGCGGGTGCTGTCCGGCAGCGCGCACTCCAGTGTCGCCAAGGCGCTGTCGGTGCTGGGCCTGGGCCGCGCGGCGCTGCGGGCGGTGCCCGTCCTGCCGGGCCGGGAGGCGGTGGACGTGGCGGCGCTGGAGCGGGCGCTGGCCGAGGCGGACGGGCCGTGCGTGGTGGTGGCCAACGCCGGGACGGTCAACACCGTCGACTTCGACGACCTGCGGGCGATCGCCGCGCTCCGCGAGCGGTACGGGTTCTGGCTGCACGTGGACGCGGCCTTCGGCGCCTTCGCCGCGCTGTCGCCGGAGCACGCGGAGCTGGTGGCGGGCCTGGACCTCGCCGACTCGGTCTGCGTCGACCTGCACAAGTGGCTCAACGTGCCGTACGACAGCGCCGTGCAGTTCACCCGCCGCCCGGACCTCCAGGCCAGGGTCTTCCGCAACGCCGCCGCCTACCTCGGGCCTCTCGGCGAGCAGCCGGACCTGGTCCACCTGACGCCGGAGAACTCCCACCGACTGCGCGCCCTCGCCGCCTGGTTCACCCTGCGGGCGTACGGCCGCGCCGGGCACCGGGAGATCGTGGAGCGCTGCGTCGCCGGTGCCCGGGCGCTCGGCGCGGAGGTGGCCCGGATCGACGGCCTGGAACTGCTCGCGCCGGTGCGGCTGAACGTGGTCTGCTTCACGCTGGCGGCGGACCCGACCCCGGAGCGGCTGGCCGAACTCGCCGCCGAGCTGGCCGAGGAGGCCTTCCTCACCCCCACTCACTACGCGGGGCGGCCCGCCCTGCGCGCGGCGTTCAGCAACTGGCGCACCACCGAGGCGGACGTCCGGCGGACGGCCCGGGCGCTGGCCCGGGCCGTCCGAAAAGCGACGGCCTGAGAGTCACGGCCTCGGGCCCCGCGGGGCCCCCCCCCGGGCCCGCGGGGGCCCCCGGGGGGGCCCGGGGGGGGGGCCCCCCCCCCCCGCGCGGCCAGTAGGGCCGCGGGTCACTGTTCCCCCCGGG